>JAGDCQ010000084.1 GCA_017958465.1 Lachnospiraceae bacterium | reverse complement strand
GGCAGTCTTTATCTCAACAATACCGGGGTTCAAGAACTTCCCTTTCCTTATCAGGATAATGTAATTAAAGATTATCACCGAAAGGCCTGCAGCTATCATAAGGATGGCAACTATCTGGGAAACCGGGATGTTGGTGTTAAAAAAGAACAGCTGGTCAGTCCTCAGAGCCTCTATCCAGAAGCGTCCCACGCCGTAGCAGACAGCATACCAGGCAAGAATCTCGCCGTGGAAACGTTTGTGTTTGGCGTAAATGCTAAGGGCTATGAAGGTCACAAGGTTCCAGAGTGATTCATACAAAAACGTAGGGTGCGCCTGGATATATGTAACTCCGTCAACTGTCACGTTTTTTGATACCTGCTCGAGGATCTTGTTGAGTGCAGCTTCATTGGTGGCGTATTTCGCACGAAGCGCAGCCTCTGTAAGGGTGTAGTCCCCACCTACCGCGTGGATGTTCATCTGCATTGCAAAAACGTTATCAGTGTACTGTCCGAAAGCTTCGCGGTTGAAGAAGTTTGCCCAGCGGCCGATGGACTGGCCGATAATAAGACCGGGAATGCAAACATCCACAAAGCTGCCGATCTTCAGCTTGCGGACCCTGCAGTAAACAAAAGCTGTGATTATCGCAACTATTACTCCGCCGTAGATCGCAAGGCCGCCTGTCCTCAGGTTGAAAACGCTCAAAGGCGCATCCTTGAAGCTGTCCCAGTGGAAGATAACGTAGTAGGCCCTGGCCCCGATGACTGCAAGGATTATAACGATGATGGCAAAATCCATCAGCTTATCCTGGTCGACGCCAAAGCGCTTTGCATTAAAGTCGGCAACGAGATACCCCACAAGCATGGCCGTAGCGACTACGATCCCGTAAAAAGCTATCTCAAAGCCGAAAATGCTTATCCCCATGGGAAGATTGCGTATAGTGATCCCAAGATGCGGGAATATTATATCCGACAGATTATAAAAAGACATGTTCCCTCCTTTTGGCTTACCCGTGCTTTACGGCTCAGGCAGGCTTTCAGACATTAAACCTGAATTCCACAACGTCTCCGTCCTGGACCACATATTCCTTGCCCTCTGAACGGATCAGGCCCTTTTCCTTTGCTGCCGCAAAACTTCCGCAGGCAACAAGGTTGTCGTAGCTTACGACTTCTGCCCTTATGAAGCCGCGCTCAAAATCCGAATGGATCTTTCCTGCAGCGCCGGGAGCCTTTGTGCCCTTCTTGATAGTCCAGGCGCGTGTTTCCTTTTCGCCGGAGGTAAGGTAGCTGATAAGGCCAAGCAGCTTGTAGCTTGCAGCGATGAGCTTGTCAAGGCCCGAAGTCTCGATCCCGAGTTCTTCAAGGAATTCCTTCTTTTCATCCTCCTCAAGCTCCGAGATCTCCTCTTCTATCTGGGCGCAGACAACGAAAACTTCCGAGCCCTGCTTTGCTGCAAAATCACGGACTTTAGCCACGAAGGGATTTGCAGCGCCGTCATCCGCAAGCTCGTCATCCTTCACATTTGCGGCAAAGATCACAGGCTTTGAGGTAAGCAGCTGGAAGGATGCAAGGAGGGCTTCCTCGTCATCATCCTCAGGCTTTACTTCAGATGCGAGCTTTCCGCTCTCAAGGGTTTCCTTGATCCTGTTAAGGAGTGCGAGCTCCTTTTGAAGAGCCTCGGATTTCATACCCTTCGAGCCCTTGGCGATACGCCTCTCGATAACCTCAAGGTCTGCAAAGATCAGCTCAAGGTTGATAGTCTCTATGTCGCGGACAGGATCCACGGACCCTTCCACATGGATGATATTTGAATCTTCAAAGCACCTTACCACGTGAACTATGGCGTCCACCTCACGGATGTGGGACAGGAACTGGTTTCCAAGGCCCTCACCCTTTGACGCTCCCTTTACAAGGCCTGCGATATCCACAAATTCGATGACCGCAGGGACGATCTTCTGGGATTTGTTCATCTTTGCAAGGACATCCAGACGTTTGTCCGGAACAGCTACAACACCAACGTTCGGATCGATGGTGCAAAAAGGATAATTGGCGGATTCTGCTCCCGCCTTAGTGATTGAATTAAAAAGTGTGCTCTTACCCACGTTGGGGAGCCCGACTATGCCAAGCTTCATGTGTTTCTCCGTTTCTTTTCTACATACTTCTATGAAATATACTTCATTTTATCACATACGTCAAGAGCCGGGCGGAAACAATAGCATATGCCCGCCCGGCACCCATCATTTTTTCTTTATCACATTATTTGCGTTCTGGATCTGGATCCTCTGCTGTTCGTAAAGGAACTTTGTAAGGTTCCTGCTGGTCTCTGTGAATTTGCAGCCGTAATAATGCCTGAAAGACCCTGTACTCGAATCCTTCATCCTTATGACTGCGGCTTTGCATTCGATAGGCCCGAAATCCGACTCGATCTCAAAACTGAACTCGTCCTCCGGAAGGAACTTCTCGTTTGTAAAGATACCGACGCCGGATTCGCTGATATCGCGAAGGAACGCCTTGCAGGTCATTATCCTGTAGCACTCCTCACGGATCCCGTCCGTATTCTTGTCGTAGTTGTATACACGCTGGGAGCTCAGTGCCGTCTCATCCATCATATGCGCCATCTGGTTGTCGTCGCGGATAAGGTATTTAACAAGGATCTCCTTGCCGTAGTACAATCTGAAGGCGTTCCTGCGGTTGTAGTTTTCCCCGGGCTCATCCGAGAAAAAGCCATGCAGCCTGTCGCCCTCAACAGTAACAACAGCTCCCTTTACGTTATTCCACTTCCACATACGGTCCTGTTCCTGGTAAACGATATCCACGATATCGGTATCAAGGAACTGGAAAACACGGTTGCCGCTCGCTATCAGCGAAACACACACGCAGCCTTCCTCCGCATACTCAATGCGGCTTACGATCCTGTAATGGAACTCTTCTCTTGTTATATATATCTCGAGGGGTCTTCCGAGCCTCAGCTCACTTAGAAGCATTTGCAAAAACCTCCTTGAAGGACTTGATGTTGTTTGTTATATCCCCTTTGAAAACGGAACTTCCGGAAACGATCACCTCTGCGCCGGCCTTTATGATATCCGAAACGTTATCGAGCGTCACTCCGCCGTCCACTTCAAGCTCGCTCTCGATCCCGTAGCGCTTCTTGTAATCCTTCATCTTTTCGAGCTTCTCGAGAGTTTCGGGGATGAGCTTCTGCCCGCCAAACCCCGGCTCTACGGTCATCACAAGGATGAGGTCCGCATGGGCACCAAAGCCTTTGAGTATCTCCACAGGCGTTGAAGGCTTTATGGAAATGCCGGCTTTTACGCCCTTTTCCTTTATGGCCTTAAGGGTCCTTACAGGCTCTGAACAGGCTTCAAGATGCACTGTGATAAGATCAGCACCGCTCTTTACAAATTCGTCGATATATCTTATGGGCTCCTGGATCATAAGGTGGACATCAAGGAACATATCCGTCTGCTTACGGATAGACTTCAGCACCGGCATTCCGAAAGAAATGCTGGGAACAAAGACGCCGTCCATAACGTCGAAATGCAGATAATCCGCACCCGCGTCCTTTACCTTCTTTATCTGATCGCCAAGATTCCAAAAATCCGCCGCAAGTATAGACGGAGCAAGTTTAATCCGGTTTCCCATTCTAATACCTTCTCATCCCTTTGATCTCGTTAAAGATCTGCTTATAATTCTCGTACCTTTCAGCAGGTATCTCGCCGCTGTTCACGGCATTTTTCACGGCACAGTCCTTTTCGTTCAGGTGGAGACAGTCCCCAAACCTGCAAAGGTCCCTGTATCTTTCAAACTCGGGATAATAATCTTTAAGCTCTTCCGCTTCGATCCCGGTGACATTTAAGGAGCTGAACCCCGGAGTATCGGTGATATAAGTATCGCCTCCGAGGGCAAAAAGCTCGCAATGCCTTGTTGTATGCTTGCCTCTGTCGATCTTTTCGCTTATCCCGCCCGTTTCCATAGCGGCTCCCGGAGCAAGGATATTCATCACGGTGCTTTTTCCTACGCCCGAAGGCCCCGCAAGCACTGTAGTCTTCCCGGGAAGGAGCGCCTTAAGTTCTTCCATCCCAAGCCCCTGCTTTGCGCTTATGAAAAGCACCTTTGAACCTGCGCCTGCGTAGGTTTTCTCGTAAAAGTCACGCTTTTCGATGTCAATAAGATCGCACTTATTGAAGACTATCACCGTTTCCACCTTTTTAAGCGCCATATGCACAAGGAGGCGGTCCAAAAGGTTAAGGGCGGGCTCCGGCTTTGCAGCCGCAAACATGATCAGCACCTGCGAAACGTTGGCCACACTGGGCCTTAAGAGGTAGTTTTCCCTGTCCGGTATGTCGATTATGTTGCCAAGCATCTTCTCCCGGTCGAGGATCTCTATCTTTGCGTAGTCCCCGACAAAGGGAGTGACCTTTTTGTTTCTGAAATTACCTTTTGCTTTGCATTCAAATACGCCTTCGTTCTCTACATTCACGTAGTAGAAACCGGCAATTCCTTTGATTATCTTTCCAACCATTCAGTCTGCCCCGTCAGTCAGCGGGTGTCGCATCAGGCTCTGTGGGAGCTGTGGGCTCCGCAGGCTCAGCCGGAGTGGGTGTGTTTTCCGGAACAGGCGTGGGAGTCGGCTCCGGAGTAGGAGTAGGATCGGGGTTAGGCCCCTTGCTTATCACGATATTCACAGAGTTACCGACAACAATCGTCTCACCGCCGGCCACACTCTGGCTTATGATCTTGCCGTACTCGTATTCATCGCTCCAGTCGTATTCAACGGTACCAAGGAGAAGCTGTTCCTGTTTAAGGGCTTCATCCGCCTCTGTTGCGGTCATGCCGATAAGGTTAGGAACAAATACCTTTGTTTCATTCTTTCCAAGGCTTACAATAACCTTGACAACAGAGCCTTCATCAACTACCGAGTATGCTTCGGGCTCAGTCCTTATTACCTTGCCTTCGTCAACAAGAGGATCGTAGTCGTATTCAACTTCCACCTTCATACCCTTGTCTGTAAGGGCCTGACGCGCGGTGGTAAGGGTGTAGTTTGTTACATTGGGAACGGAGTTCTGCTCCTTGCCCACACTGATCGTAAGAACGATCTCGGCGTTGCCGCTTATCTGCGCATTCTCGGGCGGGTACTGAGCCACAACCTGTCCGACCTCATATTCGGAGGAGAATGCCTCTTCATATTTTATGGAGAAAGTCTTGCTGTACCTGTACAGAGTGCTTACAGCGTCCGAATCCTTAAGGCCTATCACGCGCGGCATATTGATAAGCTCGGGCATAGGTGTAGGCGATGCTTCCGGTGTAGGAGTCTCCGAGGGCCTTTCGATAGGCGAAGGTGTTGTTATATTGAACTTGCCGGGATCGAAGATCTTCTTGAAAAACTCAAAATAGTTCGAAACTATATAGAGCACTGCAACTCCCACAAGGATCACGGCAAAAACGCTTCCCACGGTAAGGATTTTCTCAAGGCCCGAATTCATGGAGTCAAGATCATCGTCATCCTCTTCGCGTCTACGTTTTTTCCTGATCTTTTTGGCCTTCGGATCCTCGTCGTCAAGGATATCCGAAATGGAGGTGATGGCGGTTGCCGCATTTATCTCCTGAAGCTGCTCGCGTGTCATCTGCCTTGTTGGCGAATCCGGCACAGAACCGTTCATGGTGACGAAATTGCCGTTAGGATTGCTTATGGACATCTTAAGGTCCGCAATAAGCTCGGAAGCGTTCTGGTAGCGGCGCTCCTGCTTTTTCTGCATACACTTTGCCACGATCTTTTCAAGGCTTTCGGGCACATCCGGAACGATATCGCGGATAGGCTCTGCCTCGCCCTGAATATGGAGAAGCGCTACGGACACGGTGTTGTCCCCTGCGAAAGGCACACGCCCCGTAAGCATTTCATACATTGTAATACCGAGAGAATAGATATCGCTCCTCTCGTCGCTGTAGCCGCCCCTTGCCTGCTCCGGCGAAAGATAATGCACGGAACCGAGGGCGTTCTGGGTTACTGTATTGGAAGTTGCGGCCTTTGCGATACCAAAGTCCGTTACCTTAACCTTTCCTTCTCTGGAAATAATGATATTCTGGGGCTTTATATCCCTGTGGATGATGTGCTTTGCGTGAGCGGCTTCCATACCCTGTGCGATCTGGATGGCGATGCCCACTGTCTCACGTACCTCAAGACGGCCTTTTCTCTCGATAAAGCGCTTTAAGGTTATACCTTCCACAAGCTCCATTACGATGAAATAGAGCCCGTTATCCTCTCCGACGTCGTATACGTTAACAATGTTCGGGTGAGACAGACCGGCTGCGGACTGCGCCTCCCCGCGGAACTTCTGGACAAAGTTCTTGTCGGAAGCGTACTCCTGCTTCAAGATCTTGATAGCCACATAGCGGTTCAGGCGATGGCACTTTGCCTTGTAAACATCGGCCATCCCGCCGGATCCCACTTTCTCGAGGATCTCGTATCTGTCATTTATGAACATTCCTATCTTGATTTCCATTTCAAATAAACCTTTCCGTTCAGACGAATATCACTATTACCGATATGTTGTCTTTCCCACCGTTTGCATTTGCCATCTCCACAAGGGTCTCGCAGATGGTCCTTGCGTCTCCCCTGTTTTCGCGCACCACAGTCTGGATTTCGCGGTTCTCAACCATATTCGAAAGACCGTCGGAGCACATAAGGATGCAATCGCCTTTGTTGACAGGCACTTCAAAATAATCCGGCACAACTATACCGTTTGCGCTGATAGCGCGGGTTACAATGTTCTTGTTTGGATGGAACCTGGCCATTTCCTCGGAAATATCGCCGTTGCGCACCATTTCCGCAACGAGCGAGTGGTCCATGGAGATCTGCTCAAGCTCCGGGTGAAGGAGATAAAGCCTGCTGTCGCCTATGTTGGAGGCGTGCAGTATCCCGTCCTTTATGAAGGCTGTCACAAAGGTGGTGCCCATGCCTTCGAGCGCGCTGTTTTCATGGGATTTCTTTATCAGCTTTTCGCAGATGTCCTGAAAAGCCATATCAAGCGTGCTGTATAGCGTCTTGCCGTTTGCTTCGGTGATATCCGAAACAAACTCCTCGACACAAAAACGCGAGGCGAAATCTCCGGCATTGTGGCCGCCCATTCCGTCCGCTACGATAAACAGATTTGGAAGAGGTCCGACAGGTTCTTCGCTGCGAAAAATATAATCCTGATTGACTTCGCGTGTTTTGCCGATGTCGGTTATCGCAAACGAATCCACAGTCTGTCTCCTTCCTAGTGTTTTTCCGAATAGCTTTTTCTAAGCTGTCCGCAGGCCGCATTTATATCTGAGCCCATTTCTCTTCTAATAGTAGCATTTATGTGATTTTTTTCAAGTATATTTTTAAAACTTTGAACATTCTGCTGTGTTGCAGGCTTGTAGGCGCGCTCTTTTACGGGGTTGACGGGGATAAGGTTTACGTGGCAGTTCCTGCCTTTAAGGAGCCTTGAAAGCTCCTCTGCCTGCTCCCTCCCGTCGTTTACACCGTTTATGAGGCTGTACTCGTAGGTGATGCGCCTTCCGGTCTTTTCGAAATAATAATCTGCCGCAGCCACCACTTCCTCAACGGAATAGCGGTTCGCAACGGGCATTATCTGCTTCCTTAAGGTGTCGTTCGGCGCATGGAGCGAAATCGCGAGAGTGCAATCGGGCTCTGTATCAGCAAAGGCCCTTAACTTGTCGCAAAGGCCGCAGCTCGAAACGGTTATGTTCCTCTTGCTGATATTCTGCCCCTTGTCACACGAGATGAGCTCAAGGAACTTAAGGACGTTGTCAAGGTTGTCCATAGGCTCGCCGGTGCCCATTATCACCACATTGCTTATGCGCTCTCCCACGTCTTCTTTTATCCTGTAGACCTGTTCAAGCATCTCAGCAGGGGTAAGGTTCCTTTCGAGTCCTCCGATCGTAGAGGCGCAGAAGCTGCACCCCATCCGGCAGCCCACCTGACTTGAGATGCAGACGGAGTTGCCATGCTTATAGCGCATAAAAACGCTCTCGATCACGTTGTTCTTAAGGGTCCCTTCCTCATCCGGAAGCCTGAAGAGGTACTTCCTTGTACCATCCAGGGAGGATTCGAGGCATTCCACCTTTTCAAGAGTGGTAAATGTGCAGTTTTCTTTTATCTTTTCCCTGAACCCGAGAGAAAGGTTTGTCATTTCGTCCACGGAAGATACGCATTTTTCGTGCATCCAGGAGAAAAGCTGGCCAACACGAAAGGACGGCTCCCCCGATTCCAGGACGAAGCCGCCAAGTTCATTCAAGTTCAAGGATTTAATATCTGTTTTATTCACTATGTTTTCCTGTAACGGTAGCCCGTTATTTTCTGTATTTTGAGATAAAGAACCCATCTCCCGTGTGTACTCCCGGGATGATGTTGATCTCAAGCTCCTTTTTAAGCCCAAGCTCATCAAGCAGTTTCATTCCGGCTGCGTTTTCCGTGCGGTTTAAGGTACAGGTTGAAAAGATCAGGGTCCCGCCGGGCTTAAGGGCGTTCACCGCGTTTTCAAGGATGGGATGCTGCAGCTCTATAAGCTCATCCTGCACCCTTTCGGACATATTGTATTTAATGTCCGGTTTCCTTCCTGTTATCCCTGTGCCGGAGCAGGGAACGTCCGCAAGGACAAGATCGAACTTCTCAGTGTCCTTTTCATCTCTAACGCTCGCATCGGCTATGGAAAGGTCGATATTATCAAAACCGCACCTGTTTATGCTCTCGTTTATGAGATTGATCTTGCGGGAGGTAACATCCCTTGCGTCTATCCTTCCGCCCTTGCCGAGCTTTTTGAGCTTGTCCGCAAAATGAAGGGTTTTCCCGCCGGGAGCTGCGCAAAGGTCAAGGATCGTCTCCCCGCCCTTTATACCGGCTGCCTCACCAACGATCACGGAGCTTATGTCCTGGACCGTGTAAAGGCCGGCCTTAAAGCTTTCTGTATCTGCAAAGCCCTCACCCGCGTCAGCCTCTATGAGCTTAAGGTCGAATTCCTTTGTTTCCCCGGGGAGCACAAGCTTTGGAACATCCGCCTTTATCCCGTCCTTCTTCAGGGCTTCAAGGCACTCTTCCACAGTGCATTTGCTCTCGTTCACCCTGAAATACAGCGGCTGGGCGTCAAACTGGGCTGTAGCCACCTTTATCATATTATCGCGGCCAAGGTCACGCTCCCACTGCTTTAAGAGCCACTGCGGAACAGAGTATTTGATCTCGAGAGCATCAAAAGAATCGCCCTCTGTGGCTTTTTGAAGCTCTGCCTTTCCGTTCCTTGCGATATTCCTAAGGAGTCCGTTTACAAACCCCGAAAGGCCCTCGAGGCCGTGCTCTTTCACGTATTTTACCGCTTCGTTGCAGGCTGCGGCATCCGGGATATTGTCCATGAACAATATCTGATAAACTGCCACGCGCACCACTGCACGAAGATACGGTTTCATCTTATCGACAGGTGTCTTTGCAAAGCTGTTTATAACATGATCTATCGAAAGCTTGCGCTCGACAGTACCCTCTATGAGCCTCTTTGCAAGCGCACGGTCACGCGCATCGGAAAGCTCCTCATTTGCAAGTGTTTCCGAAACGACCCTGTGCACGGATCTTCCCTTGTCGGTAACATTCAAAACCGCAAAAATAGCCGCATCCCTTGCTGTCATTGTAAACCTCTTTCTGTGTTCGTATCAGGACTGCTGCTCCGTCACTTTGAGCTCGTCCTTGATCCCGTTCAGGTAATCCGCAGCCCCCATGGCTTTCTTGCCCTCAGGCTGCAGCTCTGTAACCGAAAGTATCCCGTCCCCTGTTACAAAATCGAGACACCCTTTCCCGCGGATGATCGTCCCCGGGGCCGCATCTGTGCTGTTTTCCTTCACAGCTGCCTTTTTTATCTTCAAAAGCTTTCCGTTTACGTAGGTAAAAGTCCCGGGCCACGGAGATAAGCCTCTCACATACCTTTCAAGCTCTCTTGCACTCTTTGTGAAATCAAGATGCCCAAGCTCCTTATCCATCATCCCCACATAGGTGCTGAGGCTGTGGTCCTGCGGAGTCCTTGTAAAGGAACCGTCAAGGATGTGCAAAAGCGTCTCGCAAAGGAGCTTTGCGCCACACTCTGCAACCTTGTCGTGAAGAGTCTCGCCGGTCTCGTCATCTGCTATCGCTATGCGTTCCTGGGCTATGATATCGCCGGTGTCGCACCCTTCGTCCATAAACATTATGGTAGCACCGGTCTCACTGTCGCCGTTAAGGATGGGCCACTGAATTGGTGCCGCTCCCCTGTATTTAGGCAAAAGCGACGTGTGCACGTTTATACAGCCGAGAGGCGGAAGCTCAAGGACGCGCTTTGGAAGTATCTTTCCGTAGGCTGCAACAGTGATCATATCCGGCTCAAAGCTCTTCAACTCTTCGAAAAACTCGTCGGACTTTGCCCTCTCCGGCTGGAGCACAGGAATGCCTTTCTCAAGGCAAAGCTCCTTAACGGGAGAAACAGCCACCTTTCCGCCGCGCCCTTTTGGCTTATCGGGCTGGGTGACCGCAGCAACCACATTGAAACCTGCCGAAAGCTCCGCTTCAAGCACTGTGCGGGCAAGCTCCGGAGTCCCCATAAAAACTATCCTGCAATCATTCTTTGTCATTGTCGATAAGGTCTCCTTCAACCTTTGTTGTGTAAAGGATCCCGTCGAGATGGTCCAGCTCGTGCTGGATCGCCCGGGCGAGCAGCTCCTCGCCTTCGATCTCAAACTCGTTCATTTCCTCGTCGAAAGCACGGGCCTTAACGTAATTTGCCCTTGTAACGACCCCTGTCTTTCCGGGCACGGAAAGGCACCCTTCGCCACCGGTCTGCTCCCCGGATTTTTCGATTATCTCAGGGTTTATCATGACAATGGGGCTGTCCTGTTCCGGAGAAACGTCGATAACAACGATTCTCTTCAGGATCCCGACCTGGGGCGCAGCAAGGCCTACGCCGTCTGCTTCGTACATGGTGTCCAGCATATCGGAAACCAGCTCCCTGATCTTCCTGTTAACCTCTGTAACGGGCTTAGCAACCTTCTCAAGTACCGGATCACCGATCTCTCTGATCTTTCTTAGTGCCATATCTACCTCCTGCCGCGCGACCTTTGATCGCGCAAAGGCCTGCCTTATCAATATCCGTTCATCGGATTGAAATCAAACTGCACATTACATTTTTCAAAAGCGACATCGTCCTTTATCCGGGCCTCGATAAGATCCTTACACTTCACTAAAAGCCCGTAGTCGCTAGATTTTGCGTATATTATCCGCCTGTAGCGGTCCTTTATCTTTTCGACGGAGCACTTCGAGGGCCCTATAAGGCTTACCTCCTCGGCTGCATCCACAGCTTCCAGGCCCGCGCTCATAAGCTCGTAAAGGAAAGCGGCGCAGGAATCGGCTTCCGCCTCATCATCGCTTGTAAGGAGCGTCGCCATAAGGTTTGAAGCCGGCGGATACGAGAGCATCTCCCTGTAGGCGATCTCGTTCTCGTAAAACTCCTCGTAATCCTCTGTTGCAGCGGCTTTCACGGCGTAATGGTCGGGATTGTAGGTCTGTATAACAACCTCCCCGTCCGTTCCTGCCCTTCCGGACCTTCCCGCTGCCTGGGCAAGAAGCTCGAAAGTCCGCTCTCCGGCCCTGAAATCTGTGGCATTCAGCGAGAGGTCTGCCGCAATTATCCCCATCAGTGTGACACGCGCAAAATCGTGACCTTTCACTATCATCTGGGTCCCCACGAGGATATCGGCCTCGTCGTTCGAAAAAGCCGCAAGCACGCGCTCGTGCCCCTGCTTATCCCTTGTGGTATCCGCGTCCATCCTAAGGACCCTGGCGTTTGGAAACTCCCGACGGACGTATTCCTCTACCTTCTGTGTCCCGGTCCCGAAAGCCGCAATGTATTTTGACCCGCATTTTGGACAGAGCTTTGGCATTTCTGTCTCATATCCGCAATAGTGGCAGACAAGCCTTCCGACCTGCTTTCCCGCCATGTGCGCCGTAAGTGACACAGCGCAGTGCGGACACCTCAAAGCCTCTCCGCAGGCCCTGCAGGAAACAAACCCTGCGTAACCCCGCCGGTTAATAAATAGCATTATCTGCTGCTTTTTTTCAAGCCTGTCTTCGATGAGCGCCCGAAGCTTTCTGCTGAACATGGACATATTGCCCTTCTTCATCTCATCCCGCATATCCACTATGTGGACCTTTGGAAGCGCCGCATTCCCCGCTCTTTTAGTAAGCTCAAGCAGCTTGTATTCCCCTTTTTGCGCCCTGTAGTAGCTCTCAAGCGACGGTGTGGCCGACCCGAGTATCAGCGTAGCCCCAAGGATCTTAGCGTATTCTGCCGCAAGCTCTCTTGTGTGGTACTTTGGCACATTCTCGCTCTTATAGCTGTTTTCATGCTCCTCATCGATGATGATGAGCCCTATTTTCATAAACGGCGTGAACAGAGCGGACCTTGGGCCGATCATAATGTCCGTATCGCCGTTCTTTGCCCTCAGGTACTGGTCGTATTTTTCACCGTCCGAGAGCCTTGAATGCATAAAGGAGACGCGCTCCCCAAACCTTGCGGAAAACCGCCTTACAGTCTGGTAGGTGAGGGCTATCTCCGGGATCAGCATTATAACTTGCTCTCCCCTTGCAACAACGGCCTCGATAACGGACATATATACTTCAGTCTTGCCGCTGCCCGTAACGCCTTTAAGGAGGTAAACTCCCCTTTTTCCGGCATCAATATCGGCGGTCACTGTGTCTACCGCTGCCCTTTGCTCAGCGTTCAGCTCCACCTTTGCTTCACCGGGAGATGTGCTTCTGCTTCCGCGGTAGAGCCTTGTCTCCTGGATCTCGAGCACTCCGTTGTCTTTGTAATCTTCTATGGTCTTCCTTGCGATATTGAGCTTGTTCACAAGGATCTCGTATTCTATCCGTCCCGACCTTAAAAGCTCCTCGAGGAGCCTTGCCTTGGCCTTGTAATTCCTTCGGAGAGCTTCCTCCAAGAAATACCTTGCCGCCTTCTCGTCCGTAAGAACTACAGTCTTAGAAACCTGGGGCTTTATCTTCTGCTTTACGGGACTTACTGTCTTTAACGCGTCATTAAGCGTTCCGCCGTACATCCTGCGCATTATCTCCGCAAGCTCAATTATACGGCTTTCTATGGCAAGACCTTTCTTTGAAACGGAAACAAGAGGTTTTATCCTTGCAGGATCGATCTTCGGTTCTTCGGAAACACCTACGATATACCCTTTTATCTGTCTGTTGCCGGCCCCGAAGGGAATGACCACGGGAGCGCCTATCTGCGCATCCTTTTCAAACTCCTCCGGGATCCTGTATTGAAAAGTCCTGTCAAGGTCTTCATGTGAAATGTCTACAATGACATCTGCAAATCTCAATGGTACCTCCATACACCGCACAGAAACCGCTGCCCGTTATTTTCTGTTTCTCAGGCGTTCGGCAAGGAGATCAAGGTGCATCCCCCTGGACCCTTTCATATAGACAACATCCCCGCGGGTGAGGCCGTCAAGTTGTTCCTCAAAAACCCCGTCATTTGTAGGATAAGTCTTAATCTCAAAGCCCGCGCCGGCGGCTCTTGCGCCTTCAGCTATATAAATAGCCTCGGTTCCTATGCATATGAGTTTATCAATGTTTTTGGTGGCTGCGTATGTCCCGATCTCCGTATGGATATCTTTCGAAAAAGCTCCAAGCTCAAGCACATCCGCAAGGACCACTATCTTCTTTCCTGTCTTAGCTATCCCCTCTACCATATCGAGACCGCTCTTCATGGAGTCGGGGCTTGCGTTGTAGGTGTCGTCGATCAGCACGACATCGCCCACGTTTTCAATATGTCCACGCATGTTCATGGGCCTGTAGACCTCCATCATGCGCTTGGACTTTGCAGGCTCTATCCCAAGGGACTTTGCAACACCGATGGCAGCCACTGCGTCAAGAATGTTGTGGTTCCCGATGACGGGAAGGGTGACCTGTTCCTTTTCGCCGGTGGATCTGTCCACGAAGGTGAAATCCGAATATTCACCGGCGGTCCTTATATTCTCTGCGTAGTAATCGCAGGTGTCCGTAAGGCCAAAGGTCTTTATCTCGATCTTTTTGCCGGCGGGAAGGAGCGATCCAACGTCTTTTAGCATCTCGTCTTCGCCGTTCACAAAAAGGACGCCGCCTTCCGCAGGGAAGGAATCCGTAATGCGGAGCTTCTCGCTCCTGATATTCTCCTTCGAGCCAAGGTTTCCGATATGCGAAACCCCGATATTCGTGATAAGGCCGCAGGTAGGCTTTGCGATCTGTGCAAGGCGCGCCATCTCGCCAAAGTCGCTCATGCCAAGCTCTATGACCGCGTATTCCTTGTCGTTCGTAAGCTCCAGCATCATGAGCGGAACGCCTATCTGGCTGTTCTTATTTCCGGAGGTCTTAAGAACGTTGTAGGATGCGGAAAGGGTCTGGGCTACCATCTCTTTTGTGGTGGTCTTTCCAACGCTTCCCGTGATACCGAACACAGTCCCGCCAAACATATTCCTGTAGTATATGCCAAGGTCCTGAAGGGCCTTCTTTGTATCATCCACTTTGATATAGACCATATCCGATGTGCCGGGAAGCCGCTTTTCACGCGACGTAAAGCAAACCCTGGAGCCTCTCTCGTAGGCATCCGGGATATAGTCGTGAGCGTCTGTGTGCTCTCCTATCAGAGGCACGAACAGGGCACCCTCTCCACCCTCTTTGGAATTAGTGACAACACTGGAAACAATAACGTTGCAGGCATCTGCCGCAGTTAGCTTCATACCGTCCGAAAGGACGTGTCCGCCTGTTATGTCACAGATCTGTTTAACAGAGATTGAGTTCATGTGCCGCCTCCAATATCATTTTTCTGTCATCCATAGGGTATTTCACACCCTTTATTTCCTGGTAATCCTCATGGCCTTTGCCGGCTATCACTATCATATCACCGTCTTTGGCGTGCTCAAGGCACCATTTCACGGCTTCTCTCCTGTCCGGCACCACCACATACTCACCGTCGGCCTTCTTTACACCTGTGAGTATGTCGTTGATTATATCCATAGGCTCTTCAAACCTGGGGTTATCGCTTGTCACGACCGTAAGATCCGCGTACCTCGAGGAAACCTCTCCCATATCGTACCTTCTGTCCTTTGCGCGGTTTCCGCCGCATCCGAACATACATACAAGGCGCTTGGGCTCATATTCCCTGAGGGTCGTAAGAAGGCTCTTTAAGCTCATGCCGTTATGGGCGTAGTCAAGCATCACCGAAAACCTGTCAGAAACCTTAACAAGCTCCACGCGGCCCCTGGCCTTAATGTCCTTAAGAGCCTCTGCAGCAACTTCAGCACTTATCCCAAGCTCCCTTGCACACGTGAAAGCCGCAAGCGCGTTGTAGGCGTTGAAGGCTCCGGGGATATCGGCGTAGAGGTGGGTCTTTTCACCCTTGTATTCTATGTCGAAATCCACTCCAAGCTCACTCTTTTTGTTAACAAGGACTATGTTCTTTGCCACTGAATCCGCAGCCTTTTCGATCCCGAAGGATACCACGGGGCAGGTGGCGTTTTTGAATATCTCGTCAAAATGCTCCGAATCCCTGTTTCCGATACCCACTTTGCACTGTCTGAAAAGCAGGCTCTTGCAATACAGGTAATCCGCAAAGTCCGGGTGCTCTCCGGGAGCTATGTGGTCCGGTTCAAGGTTTGTAAAGATCCCGGCAGCAAAGCTTATCCCTGCCACGCGGTCCATCTTAAGGCCCTGGGAGGATACCTCCATCACAACATATTCGGTGCCGGCCTTAACCATCCTTGCCAGATAATCCTGAAGGACATAGGATTCAGGCGTTGTGTGGCTTGCCGCGATGCTCTCGCCGCCTATGGTTATCTCGACCGTTCCCACAAGGTCGGTCTTGTGGCCCGCCGCCTGAAGGATCCTGCGGACCATATAAGCGGTGGTGGTCTTTCCCTTTGTACCTGTAATCCCGACTATCTTAAGCTTTCTTGAAGGGTTTCCGAGGAACGCGGCAGAAACAAGAGCCAGGGCACGTCTCGTGTTCTGAACACGGATGACGGTAACGCCTTCCTGCACTTCCACATCTTTTTCGGAAATAATAACGGATGCGCCTGCTTTAGCCGCCGCACCCGCAAAGTCATGGCTGTCGAACTTTGTGCCCGAAATGCACACAAAGCAAGCGCCTTTTTCGATCTGTGCACGGGTATCGCAGACAACAGAGGTAACCTCCGTGTCCACGCTTCCCTGTACTATTCTGTATTCAAGCTCAAAGAGCAATGTGCTAAGTTTCATTTTGATCTCCATGAAGTAAACAAAAAATCAAACGGCAAAGTCCGGAACCCCGGTATCAGCCCAGAAGCCTCCTGTAAAGGTCCTCGTATTTACGCGCGGAAACGTTCCAGGAATAATCCACTGCCATACCCCTGTCGATGATCTTGTTCCACTCACGTCTCTTATCGTAGTAGATATGCTTTGCGTAGCGGATGGTGTTAAGCATCTCGTGAGCGTTGTAGTTTGCAAAGCTGAAGCCAATACCGCCGCTCATATATTCATCGTAAGGCTGTACAGTATCGCGCAGGCCGCCTGTCTCGCGGACGATGGGCACTGTGCCGTAGCGCAGGGACATAAGCTGGCTTAAGCCGCAGGGCTCAAACAACGAGGGCATAAGGAACGCATCCGCGGAAGCATAGATCCTGTGCGACCTTTCGTTGTTGTAGTAGATATTAGCGGACACCCTGTCCTTGTATTTCCACTCAAAATGCCTGAAAAGATTCTCGTATTTTGCATCACCCGTACCAAGGACAACAAGCTGGGTATCCTCCGCGCATATCTCCTCGATAACGTAATCGATAAGATCGAAGCCCTTCTGGTCCGTAAGCCTTGAAACGATACCGATCATAAAGACCTTCTCGTCCACGTTCATGGCAAGCTCTTTCTGGAGCGCAGTCTTGTTCTTAACCTTTTCCTTACGGAAGTTGATGGCATTGTAGTTCTTCACGATATAAGGATCCGTTTCGGGGTTCCATTCATCGTAGTCGAGACCGTTCACGATACCGCAAAGGCAGTTGGAACGCGCGCGCATAAGGCCGTCGAGACCTTCGCCGTAATAAGGCATCTGGATCTCGTTTGCATAGGACTCGGACACAGTTGTAACGTAATCGGCGTATGCGATACCGCCCTTCAGGTAGTTTGCGTCGCCGTAAGCCTCAAGCTTGTCAGGTGCAAAATAGTACTCGGGAAGGCCTGTGATATCCATAACGGTCTTTTTGTCCCAGCAGCCCTGGAACTTAAGGTTGTGGATAGTCATTATGGTCTTTATGCCGCGGAAGAACTCGTTCTCCTGGAACCTGTCGTGGAGAAAGACAGGGATAAGGCCCGTCTGCCAGTCGTTGCAGTGGATGATGTCCGGGCGGAAGTCCAGAAGCGGGATGGCGGAAAGCACAGCCTTGCTGTAGAAAGCGAACTTCTCGATATCCTCGTAGATATTCCCGTAGGGACGCATCCCCGCAAAGTAGTATTCGTTATCGATAAAATAGAAATGCACGCCGTCTATCTCTGCTTCCAGGATGCCGACGTATTGCTGTCTCCATGCAAGATCCATGTAAAAGTGGGTCTTGTAGACCATCATCTGCTTGTAGTTGTCCGGAATACACATGTATTTCGGGATGATCACCCTTACATCGAACTCCTCCCTGTTAAGATATTTCGGGAGCGAACCCACCACATCCGCAAGACCGCCGGTCTTGATGAACGGAGTACATTCCGATGCTGCAAAGAGAATCTTTTTCATGGTTTTGATCACCTGTTCCTTAATTGTTTTTTTACTTCGTTTGCAAGGGCTTTCATCTCGGCTGCGTTTTCCATAACGGAATCCGTTATCTTTGCACCGCCCACAAGCCTTGCTATTTCTTCGGTCTCGGACTTTGCATCAAGCTCTCTGACATTTGTCACAGTCCTTGTGCCGTCTGTTGTTTTTTCGATAAGATAGTGCGCATCCGCCATGGATGCTATCTGGGGAAGGTGGGTTATGCAGATGACCTGCCGGCTTCCGGCTATCACCGCCATCCTTTCCGCAACCTTCTGCGCCGTGCGCCCGCTGATACCGGTGTCGATCTCGTCAAAGATAAGAGTTTCTACCGAATCCTTATCCGCAAGAACGGACTTTATCCCAAGCATGATCCTTGAAAGCTCGCCGCCCGAGGCCACTTTCGCAAGAGGCCTGAAAGGCTCCCCGGGATTCATGGAGATGAGGAATTCCGCTTCATCCCGTCCGTTGGCCGAGAAATGGCCGCTGTCCCGAACCTCTATCTTAAACTGCACCTGCTCAAAGTTAAGCTCGAGCAGTGCCTCGCAGATCAGCTTTTCAAGCACTCTTGCACGGGATTCCCGGACCTTTGTAAGCTCTTTAGAATAATCCTCAAGCTCTCTTTCAGCTTCCTTTAACTTTGCTTCGAGCTTAGCGGTATATGCGTCATAATCCTCATATTTTGCAAGTTTTCCCCTGGATTCCTCAAGGTGCAGGAGAACCTTTTCCTCTGTTCCTCCAAACCTTGATTCAAGGTGATGGATAAGGTCCAGCCTTTCCGTAACCTCGTCAAGCCTGCCTTCGTCGCCGTCCATACCGTCCAGATACGATGACAGCTCGCGGTTCAGGTCGTTTAAGAGGTTTTCTATCTCGGAAAGCTCATTGCTGAACTCTTTAACTTTTTCATCGTAATCGGCAGCTCTCGAAAGGGCTTTCAGGCCGTAAGTGATATTTTCTGCAGCCGAACCGTTTCCGGTATCGATATAGTCCCTGCAGCCGCCCACAGCTTCAAGAATGCTCCTGCTGTTTTTCAGACGCCTGTATTCCGTTTCAAGCTCCTGCTCCTCACCGGGCTTTAACCCGGCGGACTCTATCTCATTGCAGATGTATTTGAGGTATTCTGTCTCACGCAGGCGCTCCTCGGTATCGACAGTGCTTTCTTCCAGTTCTTTCTGGCAGGTACGGTAAGTATCGTAGGCTGTCTTCAGATTCTCAAGAATGCTCTTTTCCTCGTCTTTCGAAAAGCGGTCAAGCATCAGGAGATGGTTTTTCGTATAAAGGAGGGACTGGTGCTCGTGCTGCCCGTGAATATCGAGCAGGCATTCTGCCAGCTCCTTTACGGCGTTCTGGCTGCATGTTTCACCGTTTATCCTTGTAACAGTGCGGCCGTTGCTCTGTATGCGTCTGGAAATGACATAGTGCCCGTCTTCGTCGGGCAGATCGTTCTTGGCCAGGATGTTTTTAGCTTCTTTGGAACTGCTCTCAAACTCCAGCTCCACAGAAGCATATTCTGCTCCTTCGCGAACTACTTCCCTGCTTGTCTTTCCCCCCAGCGCACATGTCACAGAGCCTATGAGGATGGATTTACCGGAACCGGTCTCGCCTGTAAGGATATTAAAGCCTTCCCGGAATGTAAGATCCGCCTCATCTATGAGCGCAAAGTTTTTTACATGTAACTCAAGTAGCATAATATTGTCCTTTTGCTGTCCCGTGCCGCAGGGCAAGCGACACGCCCCTAACTTATATCATTTTATCACAAAGAGATATTTGCGGCAAGGGGGGAAATAATAAACCCCCGGCCCTGCAAAACATAAGGGCCGGGGATCATGAGTCTAATCAATTCTTATAAACCTTTTTACATCTTCTGTATATAAGCGAAGGCAATGAAGATCCGTATCTGTCAGTTTGGTATAGGCTGCATTTTCCGGTTCTACGCACCAAAAAAGCTCATAAAAAACGACGCTCCAAAACGGATCCGGGTTTGAAAAATACTTCAGTGCCACATAATACTTCAGATTATCCGTACTCTCTACATAATTTACAATGTTGCTAATAATATCTGCTTCTGGCAAATACCACACATAGCCTACATATTCCAATCCTTTAGCATAATAGTCATCGCCAAGTTCCTGCACCATCATCTCAAGTTTTGCGATCTCTTCATTTGAGCACTTTGTGCTTCTTCTAGCAACAATCCTTTTTTCCCTATTAGAGATTGAAAAGTCAAAGTTGTTATTTGCAAAAGATTTTTCTATCAGGCTTATATTTTCACGTTCTTTTTTTGTAAGAAAGAAATAAGAAACGGAAACAATGAGAATTATTATGCCGACAGTGATTGAAATAACAATGG
>JAGDCQ010000083.1 GCA_017958465.1 Lachnospiraceae bacterium | reverse complement strand
TGTGTCGAGGACTTTTCCTGTAGGATCCACAACAGCCAGCTTGCAGCCCGTACGGAAAGCGGGATCCCAGCCCAGCACGGTCTTTCCTGCGATGGGAGGCTGCATAAGGAGCTGGTGAAGGTTCTTTCCGAACACCTTTATGGCGCCGTCCTCAGCCTTCTCGGTAAGGTCGTTCCTGATCTCGCGCTCGATGGCGGGCGCGATGAGGCGCTCGTAAGAATCTGCGCAAGCCTCGGAAATAAGCTTGCCGCAGGCTTCGTTTGTGCCTGTTATAGTCATTTTCTCAAGGTAACGGAGTATCTGCTCCACGGGAGCAGTAAGCTTGACATTAAGCACCTTCTCAGCCTCGCCGCGGTTAAGCGCAAGGACTCTGTGTCCCGGTACCTTCTTGATCTGCTCTTCGTAAGCAAAATACATCTCGTAAACGGAAGGATCCACCTTGCTCTCGGGCTTAGCCTTGCTCTCAGCCTTTTCGACCTTCTCGGCTTTATCGCCTTTCTCGGCCTTTTCAGCCTTATCCTTGCGGGAAGAGACAACAGAACCATTCTCAAAGGTCTGCTCTCTGATATAGCTTCTGTAGTCTGCGTTATCGGAAACCTGCTCAGCGATGATATCCTTTGCGCCTGCAAGGGCTTCTTCAGCCGACTTCACTTCCTTCTCGGGATCGACAAAAGCCAGAGCCTCTTTTTCGGGATCGAGGCCTTCTGCCTGTGAAAGGATCATATCCGCAAGGGGCTGGAGTCCCTTCTCAACAGCCACTGTCGCACGTGTGCGGCGTTTAGGCCTGTAAGGACGGTAGAGGTCGTCTACCACCACCTGTGTCATGGCCTCCTCGATCTGTTTACGAAGCTCGTCTGTGAGCTTTCCCTGCTCCTCTATGCTTGCAATGACCTGAGCCTTCTTTTCCTCAAGGTTACGGAGGTATGTGAGCCTTTCATCAAGCGTTCTTAACACTTCGTCGTTGAGGGAGCCGGTCACTTCCTTACGGTATCTGGCGATGAAGGGGATGGTGTTCCCTTCGTCGATAAGCTTAACTGTTGCGTTGACCTGCTCAAGCCTTATGTTTAACTCTTTTGCAAGCTGTTCATTGATATTCATTGAAAAATACTCCTTGTTACCTTTATACTTATTTTCTTACGAGAATGCAGCCCGACGGACAGTTCTCCGCGCACTTTCCGCATCCCGTACACTTTGAATAATCTATCTTTGCAAGATTGTTGTCAACAGTGATGGCACCTGATTCACAGACCTTTTCACACTTCTTGCAGCCTATACAGCCAACCTTGCAGCGTTTGCGCGTCATGGCGCCCTTTTCCCTGTTACCGCAGGTCACATAGACCGGAACGTTGGCAGGTATGATATCGATAAGCTTGTTCGGACAGGCTTTCGCACATTTTCCGCAGCCTATGCAGAGGGCGGGATTGATATGAGCCATGCCGTTTTCAATGCAGATGGCACCCTGGTCGCAAACAGCTGCGCAGTCGCCAAAGCCCATACAGCCGAAAGTACACTGGCCGGGGCCTGCGTAGAAAAGCTCCGCTGCCGAGCAGCTCGAGATCCCGTCATACACAAACTTGTCCGAGGTGTTTTCACAGGTCCCGCGACAGGTGATGAACGCTACCTTTTTCTCTACGTTCCCGGCTTCGAGGCCCATAACTTCAGCAACCTCGCCGGCCACCTTAGAGGCTCCCGGCACGCAGAGGGCGCAGTCCTTTGTCTTGCCCTTCGAAAGGGCATCGGCATAGCCGTCGCAGCCCGCAAAGCCGCAGGCGCCGCAGTTTGCCCCCGGAAGGCACGCTCTGACCTTTTCGAAGGTCTCGTCCACCGGGACAGCCATCACTTTTCCCGCGATCACCAGCAAAACAGCGCACAGGAGGCCTATCGCCGTAAGGATGACTATCGCTATGATCAATTTATCCATTATTTCTGTTCCTCGCTCTGTTTTTACTTAAAAAGATTGTCGATTATGCCTCTGAAGCCGTAGAAGGAAAGAGACACGATGGAAGCCGCGATAAGCGTAATTGGAAGGCCTCTGAACGCCTTCGGCACATCACTGCTCTCCATACGTCCCCTGACGCCCGCAAAGAGCACCATCGCAAGCATAAATCCAAGGCCGCACCCAAGAGCGCTGACAAGGGACTCCGCAAAGCCGTATCCGTCCGAAATGTTGTTGAGGCAGACACCGAGCACCGCACAGTTGGTAGTGATCAGCGGAAGGTAAACTCCAAGGGACTTGTAGAGGCTCGGAATGAACTTCTTCAGCGCCATCTCCACAAACTGCACGAGGGCGGCTATAACGAGGATGAACACTATGGTCTCAAGGTATTTAAGGTTGTTCGGGACAAGCAGGAATGTGTAGATAGGCCATGTAGCAGCAGTTGCCATTACCTGAACAAAGATAACGGCCACGCTCATGCCCGCTGCCTGCTTGAGTTTCTTTGAAACTCCGAGGAAAGGACAGATCCCCAGGAATTTGTTGAGGACGTAGTTGTTAACAAGAACCGACGTCATAAGGATGATGACCATCTGCTTAAACATCTGCCGCACCTCCCTTGCATTCTTCGCCGGTCTTGCCGCACATGGAGGCTGCAGGGCAGCTTCCGCAGTCAAGCTTCTTCTCCTTGCCGGTTACCTTAGCCATTATCGCCATAAGGATACCGAAGGTGAGGAAACCGCCGGGTGACATCATAAGGAGCGAGATCTTGAAGTTTTCAAGACCGGGGATAGCGATCCCTGCGATAGAACCGTTTCCGATGACTTCGCGGATAAGTGCCATAGCCATCAGCGCCGCAGTAAAGCCAAGCCCCATCCCAACACCGTCAAGTGCGGAATCGATCACGCCGTTCTTGCTCGCGAACATCTCCGCACGGCCGAGGATTATACAGTTTACTACGATAAGCGCAAGGTAAACGCCAAGCATATCGTAGATGTTTGGCAGGTAGGCCTGCAAAAGCATCTGCACAAGTGTAACAAAGGCCGCTATGATGACGATAAAGCAGGGGATCCTGACCTTATCGGGAATAACTTTTCTAAGGGCCGAGATAGCCATATTCGAGCAAACAAGCACGATCATGGCGGAAATGCCCATACTGAAGGCCGATATCATGTTCGTGGTGACGGCGAGCGTCGGGCAGGTCCCGAGAACCAGCACCAGAACAGGGTTTTCTTTGATGATCCCTTTCAGAAGGATCGAAAGTTTTTTATTTTCCATTATTTCGTCCCTCCTTCACCGGGCTGTTTAAGTAAGATCTTATAGGCTTCAAAGGCCGTTTTTACGGCGCCGTAGTAGCCCTTCGATGTGAGCGTCGCACCGGAGATCACGTCGATGCCGTCCAGTGCTTCCGTCTTCCCCTTGTACTGTGAGGAATAGGACTCTTTCGCGCACTGCCCGCCTATGGAAGGCGTCTCGTTGCTCGAGAGGATCTTTGTACCGGTGACGGTGCCGTTCCTTGAGATGCCGCACATGATCACGAGATCCGAATCGTAACCCTTTGTGGTTATCTTGATAACGTAGCCTGTGCCGTTCTTTTCTTTGTAGATCGCGGAAACGCCTTTTGGAAGGTTACTGTCCACGGGGATCTCGCTAAAGGCCTGTCCCTCCGGCATTACCTCGAAGCAGGCGGCTTCGCTGCGTTCTTTCGTAGTCTTTTCTATTACCGGCGCCGTGAGGATGTTCACGCCCCCAAGGAGCGCCGAGGATACAAGACAGATGATGCTCAGTACGACTATGCTTTTAATACCTGTTTTCATTTTGCCGCACCTCCTATCACCTTTTTCTTTGTCCAGTTGTCAATGTAAGGCGTAAGGATGTTCATGAGCAGGATCGCAAAGGAAACACCCTCCGGATAGTTTCCGTAAACACGGATGATCACGGTGATGAGACCGCATCCGAAGCCGAACAGCATGCGCCCGTAGGTCTGGGCGGGGGTGGTAACGTAGTCGGTAGCCATAAAGAAGGCTGCGATAAGCACACCGCCCGTAAGGACCTCTGTGAGAGGATCACGCCCGAAGGCGATGGAAAGGAGCATTACGGTTCCGATGAAGACAACAGGCTCGTGCCAGGTGATGACCTTCCTCACAAGGAGGTAGATACCGCCTATAAGAAGGGCAAGAGAACAGGTCTCACCGATGGTTCCCGCATGGTTTCCAAGGAAAAGCTGAAGGTAGTCCGGAACAGCGCCGTTGTTTGGATCGTTGATCATGGCAAGGGGCGTAGCCGAGGTCACGGAGTCAAAAAAGACTGTGTTTGTCGCTACAGCAAGGCTGTTCGAGAAGGATATCAGCATCATTACTCGCGCCGTAACGGCGGGGTTTGCAAAGTTCTGGCCAAGTCCGCCAAAGAGCTGCTTTACTACCACAATGGCGAAGACACAGCCGATGGCTGCCTGCCAGAGAGGCGCATTTGCAGGAAGGCTCAAAGCCAGGAGCAGGCCCGTAACGGCTGCCGAACAGTCCGAAACGGTGACCGTACGCTTCATTATCTTCTGCGATACGAACTCGCAGAGCACAGAACAGGCAAGGCACACGCAGATGATGGCAAGAGCCCGCACCCCGAAGAGCACGATGGCTGCTACGGTGACCGGCGCAAGGCCGATCAGGACATCTATCATTATGCGCTGTGTGGTCACATTTGATTTGATATGCGGAGATACAGAAACATTAAACTTATCCATCACTGTTTCACCTCTCCGTTCCCGGCAGCTTCAGCCGCCGCTTTTTTCTCGGCTTCCAGCCTTGTCTGGTAAGCCTTCACACGCATCTTCGCAAGTTTGTTGACCTGTACAAGAGGACGCTTTGCGGGACACGAGAAACTGCAGCACCCGCACTCCATACAGTTCATGACCTCAAGCTTTACAAGGGCTTCGTCGTCCTCTGTCTTGAAGGCGCGCTCGATGGCAAAAGGCGTGATGTGGAGCGGACAGACAGCGGTACATCTGCCGCAGTGTATGCAGTTTGTAGGTTCCGGCACCTTGCCGTCCTTTTTATTCAGCGCGATGATCGCGTTTGTATTCTTCATTATGGGCTGTTCAAGGTCCGGAACAGCGATACCCATCATAGGCCCGCCGTAGAGCACCTTGCCGGGCTCCTCTTTGAAGCCGCCGCAATATTCGAAAACGTCCTTCATAAGGGTCCCTATGGGAGCTATGACGTTCTTCGGGTTTGCGACAGCTGAACCGTCCACCGTTACAGTCTTCTCTATAAGCGGCATACCGGTCTTTACGTAGTTTGCGATGGCAGCAAGGGTCGTACAGTTGATGACCACGCACCCCACATCAATGGGAAGCTTGCCCGCAGGCACCACGCGCCCTGTGATATTGTGGATGAGCACTTTCTCACCGCCCTGGGGGTAGAGAGAAGGAAGCGCAACACAGTCCACGTCCGTAAGCTTCGAGCAGCGCTTTTTGTAAAGTTCGATACAGTCGGGCTTGTTGTCCTCTATACCTATCACGACGTTCTGGGGCTGGAGGTACCTTTTAAGGAACTCGATCCCCTCCATCACAAGGTCCGCCTTGTCGAGCATGGTCCTTGTATCCGAAGTGATGTAAGGCTCACACTCTGCGCCGTTTACGAGCACATAATCAACCTTTGTCTTCACTGTGAGCTTGACTCTTGTGGGGAAACCTGCCCCGCCGAGTCCTACAACGCCGCTGTCGTTCACGGCCTTCAGGAAATCCTCTTTGTTTGTAACCTGGATGGGCTTGATGTTCTCATCCACCGGCTGCTCCGGCGAAGTCTTCACTGTTATCGCAGGCATATAGCGCCCTGAGGAAGTGAGCACGGTGTCGATCTTTGTTACCTTGCCGGCAACACTTGCATGGATGGGTGCGGAAACAAAACCCCCCTCTTCGGCTATGATCTGGCCGACCTTAACTTCATCGCCCACGTTTACAAGGGGCTTTGCGGGCGCTCCTATGTGCATGGACATAGGGATCACAACCTGCTCCGGGAGCGGGATGCGCTCCGGCGCCATAGCTGCCGTATTCTTACGGTGCGGGACTTTAACTCCCGCCATTCTCTTCTTGTACATTTTTATCCTTCCAGCCCCGGGCAGCATCAAAACGCCCCGGGGCACAGTTTCTTTCAGCCTTTACATAATGGCGAGTTTCTTCTGCATCTCGTAGAGGAACGGATCAAGATCCTTCTTCATTGCGAGAGCTTCCTCAAGGTCAAGATCGATGAACTTGCCGTATTTGTACGCTATGATCCTGTTCGTCTTGCCCTCGCAGAGCACCTCTACAGCCTTGCAGCCCATAGCGGAAGCATAAACCCTGTCCTTACAGGTGGGTGAGCCGCCTCGCTGGATGTGGCCGATGATGGTGGCCCTGGTGGAAACGCCCGTAGCCGCCTCGATCCTCTTTGCCATACCGTGGGAATCGCCTATTCCTTCGGCATTGATGATGATGTGGTGCGTCTTTCCGGACTTTCTCTTCTCGATGATGTGGTTGATGATCTCCTGCTCGTTGTAGTCGTAACGCTCTACGGTGAGCACATCCTCGGCGCCTGTGGCGATACCGCACCAGAGGGCGATATGGCCCGCAGTACGGCCCATTACCTCGATGATACTGCAGCGCTCATGGGAAGTGGAGGTGTCGCGCACCTTATCGATAGCGTCCATAGCTGTATTTACCGCCGTATCAAAGCCGATGGTGTAGTCCGTGCAGGCGATATCAAGATCGATGGTACCCGGCACGCCTATAGCGTTGATGCCGCGGTTTGCAAGGGCTCTTGCGCCCCTGAAGGAGCCGTCGCCGCCGATGACTACCATACCGTCGATACCGTGCTTCCTGCATACTTCCGCGCCCTTTTCCTGGCCTTCTTCCGTCACAAACTCGGGGCAGCGCGCCGTAAACAGGATAGTACCGCCACGCTGGATGGTGTCGGCCACTGTACGGCTCGTCATATCGATGATGTCCTCTTCAAGAAGTCCGGTGTAACCGCGCCTTATACCTTTTACCTTAAGGCCGTGTGCCAGCGCCGTTCTCACAACGCTTCGAACTGCGGCGTTCATGCCCGGAGCATCGCCTCCGCTCGTAAGAACGCCAATTGTTTTAACCTGTCCTTCGCTCATAGCTTCATGTCCTTCCTTCCTGATCTGGTTTCTTTTCTCTGACCGCTACGTTTTCCTCGCCGAACTCGCGCTTCAGCGTGTCCAGGAGAGCATTGCATATCCCTATGTTATAGCTTGGCGGCAGGGGTTTGTACTGTTTTTCCGCCTTGCTGAAGATCACGATGGAGTCGTCTCCTTCGTAGTCGGCGATAAGACCCGACAGTTTTTTATCGTTCTTCACATAATCCGCTATGCTGTCGAATCTAATATACAGCATCCGGGGTATGTTTGTAAACACTTTCATGCGCGAAAATACTAGCTTTGCGTCTTTTTCATCTTCTGCCGATACGCGGCCGGTGATGATCACCTTTTCGCCCTTTATCAGCTTGCCCCGGTTTTTCTCGAAATCCTTGGGAAATACAAGGATCTCCACCTGTCCCACGCTGTCTTCAAGTGTAAGGAAAGCCATCATGGAGCCTGACCTTGTGACTTTTGTCTGTACCTCCGAAAGGATGCCTCCCACTTTTACCTGCCTTCCGTCTTCAAGGGCGCAGGTCCCGGTGTCCGGATCCAGCACAAAATCTGTGCTCTTTGCGTCTGTTTCCGCTTCAAGCAGCGAGCGGTAAGCGTCTAACGGGTGACCGGAAACATAAACTCCGAGGACCTCGTGTTCGAGGGCGAAAAGCTCGTCGTTCTCGTATTCCGGCACATCCGGCAGGGGCCGCTCGAAATTGTTCGACGCACCTTCCGTGCCCATCACCTCAAACAGGCTCATCTGCCCTGTTGTGGCTTCCTTACGTTCCTTTGCGGCATCCTCCATTATGAGCGGATAGCTTATCATCTGCTGGTGGCGGTTGCCCGCAAACCCCGCGAAAGCTCCGGCTTTTATGAAGTTTTCTATGGTCCTCTTGTTTATCTCTTTGCCGGAGAGCCTTGTGCAGAAGTCCTTCAGGGATTTGAAAGGCCCCCTTGCGGTGCGCTCTGCGACCACTGCGTCAATAACAGGCCTTCCCACGCTCCTTATGGCGGACAGCGCGAACATTATGCCGTCGTCTTCGGCCTTAAAGGCCCTTTCGCCGCGGTTGATATCCGGCGGGAGTATCTTTATCCCCATTTTCCTGGCTTCGTAGATATATTCCGCAACCTTTGTGGAGTTGTCCTGGACCGAAGTCATAAGGGCCGCCATAAACTGGGCGGGATAATAATATTTCAGGTAAGCCGTCCTGTAGGAGACCACGGCGTATGCTGCCGCATGGGACTTGTTGAAGGCGTACTTCGCAAAATCCGACATTTCGTCGTAGATCCTGTTTGCCACATCCTCCGGGATCCCGTTGGCAACACAGCCTTTTACGCCCTCTTCCTCGTTTCCGTAAACGAAATTCTTCCGTTCCTTTTCCATCACGGAAACCTTTTTCTTGGACATGGCCCTTCGCACAAGGTCGCTCCGGCCGTAGCTGTAGCCCGCAAGGTCGCGCACTATCTGCATGACCTGCTCCTGGTAGACTATACACCCGTAGGTGGGCGCAAGGATATGCTCAAGCTCCGGGCACTCGTAAACTATGCCCGCCCGGTCGTTTTTCCCCTTTAGGTACTTCGGGATGAAATCCATGGGACCCGGGCGGTAAAGGGATATCCCGGCTATAACGTCCTCTATCGACTCGGGCTTGAGCTCCTTCATGAAGCTCTTCATCCCGCCGCTTTCAAGCTGGAACACGCCCTCTGTCCTGCCGGAAGAGAGGAATTCGTATACCTTTTTGTCGGAAAGGTCAATGTTGTTTATGTCAAGGTTCACGCCCGGCAAACGGTTTATATTTGCCACGGCATCCTGTATCACCGTAAGTGTGCGAAGCCCCAGGAAGTCCATCTTGAGGAGCCCCAGCTCTTCTATTGTCGTCATGGTGAACTGGGTTACGACAGTGTCGTCGGAGCCTCGTGAAAGCGGGACGTAATCTCCCACCGGCGCGTTGCTTATAACGACTCCCGCAGCGTGCACCGAGCTGTGGCGCGGCAGGCCTTCCAGTCGTTTACTCATATCCACCAGATATTTTACTTCGGGGTCGCTGTCGTAAAGATCCGCAAACTCCCTGTTCTGCGCAAGCGCCTTGTCAAGAGTGATCCCAAGCTCTGCGGGGACCATCTTCGCAACTGCGTCGCATTTTGCGTAGGGCAGGTCAAGTGCGCGCCCCACATCCCTTAAGACACCGCGGGCCTGGAGAGTTCCGAAGGTCACTATCTGCGCCACCCTGTCTTTCCCGTATTTGCGGATGACGTAGTCGATGACTTCGCTTCGTCTCTCGTAGCAGAAATCCACGTCGATATCCGGCATTGTCACACGCTCGGGGTTGAGGAAGCGCTCAAACAGCAGGCTGAAACGCATAGGATCGATATCGCTGATGCCAAGGCTGTAGGAAACTATGCTTCCGGCTGCCGAGCCACGCCCCGGACCCACTGCGATCCCGTTGCTCTTTGCGTAATTTATAAAGTCCGAGACGATGAGGAAGTAGTCCACAAACCCCATTGTCTTGATGGTGTCGGTTTCGTACTGCAGGCGGTCAAGCAGCTCCTGAGACGGCGTCCCGTAGCGCCTTTGCAGGCCTTCCCTGCAGAGTTTCATGAAGTATTCGTAAGAGGTATAACCCTCCGGAACATCAAATTTCGGCAGTTTGTATTTGCCGAACTCGAAGGTGACGTTGCACCTGTGGGCTATCTCCCAGGTATTTTCGAGGGCCTCCGCTGCGTAAGGGAAGCGGCTCGCCATCTCCTCCGGGGATTTCATGTAGAACTGGCCGCCGGGATATCTCATGCGGTCCTCGTCGTTCACGCGCTTGCCTGTCTGGATGCACAGCAGGATATCGTGGGCCTTGGCATCCTCTGGGTAAACGTAGTGGATGTCGTTGGTGCATACCAGCGGGATGCCGGTATCAGCGTGGATCCTTAGGATCCCCTGGTTTACGGTCTGCTGCTCGGGGTAGCCGTGATCCTGGAGCTCGAGGTAATAGTTTTTCTCGCCGAACAGCTTCTGCATCCCGAGGGCTTTTGCTTTTGCTTCTTCGTAAAAACCGCGTTTTAATAGGACTGCGATCTCGCCGGCAAGGCACGCTGACAGGGCTATTATACCCTCGTGGTATTTTTCGAGTGTTTCCATATCCACACGGGGCTTGTAGTAAAACCCGTCTATGAAGCCCGTGGATACTATTTTCATGAGGTTTTTGTAGCCATCGTTGTTTTCGGCAAGGAGCACAAGGTGATAGTACCTGTCGTCGGCGGAGCTGTCGCGGTCGAAACGTGAACCCGGGGAAACGTATATCTCGCATCCTATAACAGGGTGGATACCCGCGTCGTTGCAGGCGCGGTAGAAGTCGATGACGCCGTACATTACGCCGTGATCCGTGATCGCAAGGCTGTCCATCCCAAGCTCTTTTGCGCGGGCAACAACTTCTTTGATCTTGCACGACCCATCGAGAAGACTGTATTCTGTATGTGTGTGTAAATGTGTGAAATGCATTTTTTCGTCCGGTCTGAATATTTGAATGATAAACCCCGTTACAGAGCGGAGTATACTCCTACCATTCCAATTTTAATATTTTAGCACAAACGCTTGTAAAGTGCAAGAAACGTGATAGTTTTGTCATTTCAGGCAAGGCGGGGAAAATGCGGATCATATGCCTTTCCCTCCGGTGATATCGGACTATAAACTAAAAGGAGAATGCCCGTTTTTGCGGCATTCTCCTTGATCAATAGACTTATTTTGCTTTAAGATATCCCCGGTCTGTAAGGAACTCCTGAGGATTTTTCAGCTCGCGCAGAGAAATCTTTTAACTTCCACGATCGCCTTATCTTCATCTTCGCCCTCTACGATCACTTCCACTTTGGAGCCCGATACCAAACGAAGGCTCATCATGCCCATGATGCTCTTGGCATTGATCTTCTTGTCATCCGTTGCAATGAAAACACTGCTCCTGAAGTTGCTTGCGATCTGTACAAGCATGGCTATAGGCCTTGTCTCCATTGAATCGGTAAGACTTACGGTCACATTCTCAGATTTCATTCTAATCCTCCTTAGTCTCGCAGGGCTTTGACTCCCGCCCTTTCAGATCCCCGGCAATTTCACATAGTTTTGCAAGACGATGATTAACGCCCGATTTCCCGATCGGAACGGTAAGCATCTGACCCAATTCGTGGAGCGGTGCATCAGGGTTCTCAAGCCTGACCTCCGCCATTTCAGCGAGCTCCGCACTCAAAGTGTCGAGCCCGGCATGTTCCTTGATGTAATTTATGCTATCAATCTGCCGCTGTGCGGCTCCGATTGTTTTTCTCGTATTCGCGATATCGCAGTTGACCTGGCGGTTCACGGAGTTGCGTACTTCCTTGACTATCCGCACGTTCTCGATATCCATCATCGCGACGTGAGCCTCCATAATGTTTAGCATATCGGCAATACCGTCGCCATCCTTGAGATATACGATGAAATTTTCTTTTCTTCTGCTGACCTTGGCCTCCACGCCGCATTTTTTGATGACTGAAGCCAGGAATTGCGCGTATTCACGCGTGTTGGCAGATATCTCAAAATGATAACTTTTGTCCGGATCGCTCACAGACCCTGCGGCCAGGAACGCACCCTTGATAAAAGCCCGCCTGCAGCAATCCTTGGAAAGATCCGCAGACTCATACTCGCCGCTGAGCCCCGCAAGCATCGCCAGCTTGCAATGACGCGACTTCGGAGGCTTTGCCGTGAGCTCTTCTTTAACCTTAGACGAAAAAGACATCTTTCCTCCCTGCAAAGCACTATTGACTGTGATAAGAAGCCTCTTCTAAAAACCCATGAACCTTACTTCGGGCTCCAGGGTCACGCCTGCGCTCTCCTGCACCCTTTGGATCACCTCGTCAATAAGCTTCTTCACGTCGGATGCGGTCGCACCGCCCTTGTTGATCACAAAACCGCAATGTTTCTCGGAAACTGCGGCACCTCCCACGGAAAACCCGGCAAGGCCCGCGTCCTGGATAAGCTTTCCTGCGAAATACCCTTCAGGCCTCTTAAAGGTACTGCCTGCGCTCGGATATTCGAGAGGCTGCTTTTCACGGCGCTTTGCGTTAAGCTCTTCGATGCGCGCAAAGATCTGGTCCTTGTCGCCGTATTCAAAGAAGAATTCTGCGGAAAGTATCACGCCTCCTGTCTCCATCAGGCTGCTGTGCCTGTAGGAAAGCGAAAGCTCGTCTTTGCTGAGGGTAAGGATCTCTCCATCCCTGAAGACCTTAGCCGTCAGGATTGAATCCTTTATCTCCCCGCCGTAAGCGCCTGCGTTCATAAGAACCGCGCCGCCAAGGGTCCCGGGGATCCCGGCCGCAAATTCAAAACCTTTGAGGCCCTCCCTTGCAACAGCCTTTGCTGCTGCGGAAAGAAGCGTCCCCGCAGGTATCTCGACGTTTACGCCTTCTGCGGATTTATCGTATATGCGGATAGGGTATTCCGGCCTTTCAAAGGTTATGACGCAGCCTCTTATGCCTTCGTCGGACACCAAAAGGTTGCTGCCGTTTCCCACAACAAACGCCGGAACGCCATAGGTTTCAAGGATCTTTTCCACTTTTGCCAGCTCGTCCGCGCCCTTTATGATCATAAAATAATCTGCGGGACCGCCAACCTTGAAAGTGGTATGGAGGCTCATCGGCTCATCTTTCAACACACGGCCTTCAACCGCCGCCTTAAGCTCCTTAAATAAGTCCAAAGTAAACCTCCCGCCGGCAAACCCAGCTTTTATGCGGTTTTAAGGGGCAAACAGCCTGTTTTCTCGAAACCGCAAGTGACATACTAACACAAGTGAATGCAAAGGTCAAGCAATAGATGAAAGTAAAAGTTTGGCAGCACCATAAATACCCGCGTCATTTCCAAACTCCGCAAGGACGATCTTCCTGTCGCGGAGCGGCGCGAACAGGTTCTTGCCGTAATGCTTTCTGACGCAGTCCACAAGGAACTCGCCTGCCTTGGCCATTCCGCCGCCGATGATGAAGATTTCGGGATCCGTTACGGAAGCGATGATACCAAGTGTCTGGGCAAGATATTTGCCAAAGGTGTCGGTAACCCTAAGCGCCAGGGAATCCCCGCTCTTTGCGGCTTCCCAGACATCCCTTGCCGTAAGGTTTTCTATGCGCCTTAAAACGCTGTCTTCAGCAGTTGTCTTAAACTCTTTCTTTGCGAGCCTTACAACGCCCGTTGCGGAAGCATACTGTTCTACGTGGCCGTGGCAGCCGCAGCCGCAGGCATCGGGTTCATCGGGATCCAGTACCATATGCCCGATCTCGCCGCCGCATCCGAAGGCTCCGGGGATAACTTTCCCGTCCACGATAATGCCGCCGCCAACGCCTGTTCCAAGTGTTACAAACACAGCGCTCTGGCAGCCTTTTCCGCCGCCCTTCCAGAACTCGCCGAGAGCCGCAACATTGGCGTCGTTGCCGGCTGCAACGTGAAGTCCTGTAAGCGCAGCCATCGTCTCGACAATGTTGATCTTTGTCCAGCCGAGGTTCGGGCAGCCGCCCACTGTGCCGTCCGCAAGAACAGGCCCGGGAACACCCATGCCGATACCCAGCACATCATTGTTCTGGATGTTTTTCTGCGCCATCTTTGAGAGCACTGTCTCAGCAATGTCCGTAGGGATGTTTACGCCCTTGTCGGAGGTTTCGGTAGGGATCTCCCATTTCTCGACAAGCTCGCCGTTTTCCATAAAGAGACCGCATTTCACTGTCGTTCCGCCGACATCTATTCCAAAAAGATATTTAGCCATATTTTCCTCCAAAAGACGGTGAGGGCTTACTCCTCGTCTTCTTCCTTTGCTCTTTTCATGTTTTCCATCACGCGGTCATAGAACTCGGTAGCCGCATTGTACCCCATCTTTTTCGAACGGTGGTTAACAGCCGCGGACTCGCAGATGATCGCAAGGTTGCGGCCCGGACGGATGGGTATGTTGTGACAGGTGATCTTGTTCCCGAGGTACTCGGTAAAGTGCTCCTCAAGGCCCATCCTGTCGTATTCCTTGTCCTTGTTCCACTCTTCGAGGTTGATGACAAGGTCGATATTCTGCGTGTTCTTAACGCTTTCAACGCCGAACAGCGCCTTAACGTTGATGATGCCGATGCCGCGCAGCTCGATCATGTGCTGTGTGACGGCGGGAGCGCTCCCCACAAGCGTGTCGTCGCTCACCTTTTTGATCTCGACAGCGTCGTCCGCAACGAGACGGTGACCGCGCTTTATAAGCTCGAGAGCCGCCTCGGACTTACCGATGCCGGATTCGCCGGTGATAAGCACACCTTCGCCGTAAACGTCGACAAGAACGCCGTGGATGGTGATACGGGGCGCAAGCTCTACTTTGAGCCAGCGGATGGCCTCAGACTCGAAATTGCAGGTACCCTTTTCGGTGCTCAGGACCGGAACGCCCATCTTTGTGGCAAGCTCGGAAAGCCGCTCGCTGGGGTTTATCCCCTGGCAGAAAACAAGGCACGGAGGATTAAAGCTCATCAGTTTTTCGATGACGCTGATCCTGGTATCCTCGTCAAACTGGTTCATATACGCGTTTTCAACGTTTCCTATGATCTGCACGCGCACATTGTCGAAATAGTCGTAAAAACCGGCAAGCTGAAGGGCAGGACGGTTGATCTCGCTGTGGGAGATCTTTCGCTTCGAAATATCGAGATCCGGAGTACAGTTCTTAAGATCGAACTTGTCCGCAAGATCCTTTACTGAAGTAGTATACATTAAGCAACCCCTTGCGCAGAGCGTATTTCAGGCACTAAAGCAAAAGTGTGTCGCACATTTGCAAACCTGCTCTGCACGATTTTTGATTATACACATTTCGATCTCTTTTGTAAAGTAGAACAAAAAAACAGCCACCGGAACATGTCCGGCGGCTGCATACGCTGCACAAATATTAAAGTCTGAACCTCTCCACTTCTTCGTTCAGTTCTCCTGCGATCACGCGCTGATCTTCGGACATCTTTGAAACTTCGTTGACGCTTCCGGAAACAACTTCGATCTCGGATATGATCTTGGCAGAAAGCTCTGTGGTATCCTGTGTAGCTTCCGTAATACTCTGGATAGCCTCAGCAACCTCCTGCATGATCTGCTTGATGGTCTCTGCCATCCCTGAGATCTTGTCGGAGCTTTCGTCGATACTTTCCGCATCTTTGCCGTACTGCTCGGCTACTCCCACAAACCGTGAGTAGTCCGGAGCCACCGTATCGGTAAGGAAACCAAGGAGTGACTGCGCTTCCTCTGCAAGCGAATTGAAAGCGTTCTGGACATCGGAAATGGTCTTCTGGATCTGGCCTACGGTCTCGGAAGTGTTGTTTGCAAGGCTTCCGATCTCGGACGCAACGACTGCAAAGCCGCGCCCTGCCTCTCCTGCTCTTGCGGCCTCTATCGAAGCGTTAAGGGAAAGGAGGTTGATCTGCTCTGCGATATCGGAGATAGCGGATGCAAGTGTCTCGATATTCTTTACGACCTTAGCATTTTCCATACTGGTCGCAAGACGCGTCTTAAAGGAATCCGCAAGGGCTGTAGCCGAATTGTAGGCTTCGCGGCTTGTCTTGTTGATCTCCTGTGCACGCTTCCTGATCTCGGAGGCCATCTGCTTGCTTTCGTCTGTCTCGCTCACAAGGAAGTTTGTGTTTGAAAGCACTTCTTCGGAAGAAGCGTTAACTTCTTCTGTAGCGGCGGAAGTCGTGAGCATAGCGCTGTTGACATCATTCATAAAGCTCTTGATGTTGCCGAACTCCTCGTCGAGCTTCTCGGAAGCGCCCCTCAGCGATGCGGCGGAGCCGTTGATATTCGTAGCGTTTGCCTTGATCTTTCCGATCATGGACTTGTTGTTTACGTACATATTGTTAAGGGAAGAACCCATGGATGCCAGTTCGTCCTGTCCCTTGATATCCAGCTCGTTTACGGTAAAGTTGCCCTCTGCCAGGTTCCCTGCGAACTCGTCAACCTTACGTATATTCTTGGTGATAGTGCTCACCACGGCGATAACGCCGGCTGCCACTGCGGCCACAGCGATCACGCCCACGATGATGAGCTGCATGGTGAGCTGTTTTGTGGACTCAGTGATCTCGTCCTCATCGATATGAAGGATCAACTTCCAGCCCGTAGCGGAGATAGGCGCATAATAAGCGTTCATCTTTATGCCCTTGTCGTCGCTGAACTTGGACATACCGTTCTGCTCGCCCATCATCTTCTTGCCGAGAGCCGCCATAGAAGCGTTTGCATCCGCATCTATCTTCTTTTCATTCTTGATCCTCTCATCGTCAACACCGGCTATGAAAACGCCCTTTGAAGTAACGAGCATTGCCTTGCCGGTCTTTCCGACGCTTATCTCATCCACCAGTCTGGTCATGATGTCCAGCGTGATATCCACCGTCAC
>JAGDCQ010000082.1 GCA_017958465.1 Lachnospiraceae bacterium | reverse complement strand
CGTCCGGAATGCTCCCGTCAAGGATGATGGTGTTCCAATGCTCCTTGTTCTGATGGTATCCCGGGATCACCGCTTTGTATATATCCCTCCAGAAGAAGGCCCTCTCAGGATCGACCTTCACATTCAGGTTGATACAGCCGTCTTTTTCGTACGTCCAAAGAAACGCCTTCTTGTTCCCGCTGTACCGGACCAGCTGCCAGTTCTGATCGTGAAACGGCGCATCCCGGTAAGTATCAGGAAAAGAAAGGCCGTATTCCAGGGCTTCTTCTCTTGTTTTCATCAGTATTCCCCCCAGTTCTGTGGCAAAGTTCTGTTGCCGGTATCCTTCCGAGACAAAAATACCTTCAAGATAAGGCACAAAGTTGTTATCTTACTTTTTGTGGTACAGGCAGCATATGACTTCGCAATTCTCCGTTTGTGGGAACATGTCGACCCCGACGCATTTTGCTGCGATGTAGCCATGCCTTTTGAAAAGCGCAAGGTCCCTCGCAAGGGTCGTTGGTTCGCAGGAAACATAGACGATGCGCGACGGAGCAAGCTTCACGCAGGACAAGATGAATTCACTCGTGCTGCCGGAGCGGGGCGGGTCCATGAAGACAACATCGATCTTTTCGCTGTTTGCAGCGCATTCCGTCAGATACTTTCCGGCGTCGCCGGCTATGAAGATCGCATTTTCAATAATGTTGGCCTTCGCATTGCGGACCGCATCCTTAACGGCTGTGCGGTTAAGCTCCACACCGGTAACCCTGCCGCACTTTGCGGCCGCGGAAAGCGCGATCGTGCCGGTTCCGCAATATGCATCAACGACGTGCTCCCTGCCGGTCAGCCCCGCGAAATCGATCGCGGTCTCGTAAAGCACCTTCGTCTGCTCGGGGTTAACCTGATAAAACGAGCCCGGAGATATCCTGTAACGGTTGCCGCAAAGCTCGTCCTCGATAAAGCCCGGGCCGAACACTGTGATATTCCGCTCGCCCATGACCATCGTGGTATCCTTGTCGTTTATGTTCAGCACAAGCGTCGTTATCTCCGGATGCGCGGTTTTAAGCGCCTTTGCAAAATTATTCTTTGAGGGGAAAACAGGGCCCGCGCACACCAGGACGACCATCATCTCGTTCGTAGTGCGGGACGTGCGGATCTGCACGTGTTTTAAGAGGCCGTACCCCGAAACCTCGCTGTAGACCGTGAGTTTGAAACTTGCCACAAGCTTTTTGATCGTCGCAAGAACAGCGGCAGCCCTCTCGTCCTCGATAAGGCACCCGTCGTTTTGAACCACGCGGTGACTCTTTTCCTCGTAAAGCCCGAGGATCACGCCGTTTTTATCCCTCCCGAAGGTCGCGGTGATCTTATTTCTGTAATGAAGCGGGTGCGCAGCGCCGATGATCCTTTCCGGCTTTGCAACGCCCGCAAGTGTCTTTGTAAGCGCATCAAGCTTTTGCTCAAGCTGCTTTTCGTAAGGAACGGAAAGCAGCGTGCACCCGCCGCACTTCTTCTCTATGGGACAGAAAAACTTCGCGTCACTTTTCTTCGCTGTATCAACAGGCTTAACATTGCCTTTTTTAACAGCATCGGCAGGCTTTGAATTGCTCTTCTTTGCCGCATTAACCTTGTTTATCTCTTTTGACTCCTGTCCCGTCGAACGCAGGGATGAAGCTCTCTTCTGCTGTTTTTCCTTCTTGTATGTAGGCATTTTCGACTCCAAGCTCTATTGCGTAATCAACTACTTTTGCGTACTCGCGCTTCGTCACACGGCGTGTAAGCTCCGGGAACTTCTCTGCGTCCTTCCCCGTGATAAGCGGCGTGTACTGGTTCATAATGCTGATATATACTGAATTTCCATAGGTTTTATAAAGGTAGTCGATAACCGCCTTCGAATCCTTTGTGCAGCCGGGAAGCACAAGATGACGCACTATCACCCCGCGCTTGATAAGGCCTGTTTCGGAAACAAGGCCTTCGCCCGTGGTTTTCCCGGTCTCGGAAAATACCGGCTCCCCCGCCTGCCTTACCATCTCTTCTATCGCTTTTGACGCTACTTCAAAATAATCCGGCGCATTGCTGTATTTTGCGGAAAGCTCCGGCGAATAATACTTAAGGTCCGGGAGCCACACATCAACAAGCCCCTCAAAACGCCGCAGGACCTCGACCTTTTCATAGCTGCCCGTGTTATAGACGAACGGGATATCCAGGCCTTCCTTTTTTGCGCGCTCGATAACCGGGATTATAAGCTCCGCCTCGTGGGTAGGCGTCACAAGGTTGATGTTGTTTGCGCCCTGCTCCCGCAGCTCGAAGAAAATCTCGCTAAGGCGCTCCGGGCTTACTTCCTCGCCATATTCCGACAGGGCGATGCTCCTGTTCTGGCAAAAAACACAGCGCAGCGGACAGCCCGTGAAAAAAACCGCCCCGGATCCCGAACTGCCTGAAATACAGGGCTCCTCATAGAAATGCAGGGCGGCTCTCGCTATTCTGATCTTATCGGTGCCGCCGCAAAAGCCCTGCTCACAGGTACGATCCGCAAGGCATTCGCGCGGGCATAGAGTACAGGCACTCATTTTCATTCTCCGTAAGTGTTACTTTTCAGTCCTCCGAAAGGTTTTCGGGGCCAAAGCTCTCCGGCAGAAGCTCCTCCAGCGTGAAGGTCTTCTGCTCCCCCTCGCCGTTCTCCACATAGATCTCAAAATCCTTTGGAGTGACGAACTCGCGCATCACCTGGCGGCAGACGCCGCAGGGCGTGCAGAACGAGCGGAGTACACCCTGCATCCCGCCAACGATCGCTATTGCCTTAAACTTCGTGTTTCCTTCACTCACTGCCTTGACTATCGCCGTGCGCTCGGCACATATGCAGGGCCCGTAGGCCGCGTTTTCAACATTGCAGCCGCTGTAGACCTTTCCGTCCGCGGTAAGGAGCGCCGCTCCCACCTTGTGATGCGAATATGGTGTATACGCAAAACCCATTGCTTTTTTTGCCTCATTCAGTAAGGCTGTTCTGTCCATAACAATCCCTCCCGTTAGATATATGCTACCGATCCGGTATAGACCGGGAAGCAGTTCTCTGCCTTAGATATATGCTACTGACCCGGTATAGACCGGGAAACCGTTCTCTGCCTTTGCTACGGCCTCTTCAAGGGTTAAACCGTAGAAGTTTCCGGCCGCAAAATTCCTGCCTGATTTTTTATCATCGATAAAAGCGCCCACGACCACGCCCGGAAGCGAACTCTCGGGAGCGTTCGGAGCCTGGCTGCCGCCAAGATCCGTGCGGCACCAGCCCGGGTCGGTGATATTTATGCACACGTTCGTTCCCTCGTACTTTGCTGCAAGATCCATGGTGACCTTGTCGAGCGCAGCCTTGCTTGCGGAATACCCCGCCTGCTGCGGCTCAAGCCGGATACCGCTCGTAGTGTTGACAACGCGCCCAAAGCCTCTCTTCTCCATGCCTGGCAGGAAGTGATAAAGGATCATCATCGGCGCGATGGTGTTTATCTTGAAACTTTCCTCATAATCCGAGGCAGGTGTGCTCAGGTACTCGGTCCTGTATGCGACCTGTATCCCAGCATTATTAAGGATTATGTCAATATCTTTGCCTTTTGCGTCTATCTCGGAAAGCATAGCTTCCACCTGCTTAAGGTCCGACAACTCGGCGCCCACCGTGATCACTTCAACTCCGTATTTTCTGGCCTCTTCTGCTGTTTTTTCGCAATGCTCCTTTGTCCTTCCGTGAAGTACAAGGTTGCAGCCCCTTTCCGCAAGAAAAAGCGCAGCTCCGCGCCCTATCCCGCGCGCAGCTCCCGTCACAAGTGCCCAACGTCCTTTGATGTCTACCATAGTCCCTCCGCTTCCGGCTTCACGCCTGTCGTATTCTGAACATAAAACCTTCCCACCTGCTTTTCTTATCATACTCTATTTTGCTGTTTTATTCAATCAGATATTCATTTCTCGCCCTGTGCAGGGCCAAATGCCGGCGTAAGCCGGCGAACCCGCCCCTCCGAAGTGGATGGACATTGGGATGCTTACTAACGGCTCCGCGACTAAGGTCCTTCCGGCGTCTTGTTTAACGGGGCCTTAGCAGCAGAGCTGCACGGCCCCTACTCGACTTGGAACGACCTAAGAGCTACGCCTAGACGTAAGCATGCCCATGTCCACCATTCTGCGGGGCGGCTCGCCGCAAAAACACAGCACCGTCCCCTGGGGTCACTCTTGGGTCACTTCCAACCACAGAACCGTCCCCCGGGGTTATTTCCAACCACAGAACCGTCCCAGGGGGCAATTCCTGGGTCAATTAGAGCCTCCGGGGCAAGTCCTTTTAAGGAACTTTCAATCCACTTCTTGATTTCACACCCCTAAATGCTATGACATGCACTGGCAAAGTTGCGTTTTCTACGGATTTGCCAGTATCATTCTCATTTTTGATCTACTTGATTTCATGTTAGCACTGGCATTTTTGCATTTTTGTCTGATTTGCCAGTGTGCATATCCCCATTTCAATATATCGATTTTGGACTTCACACTGGCATTTTCACCTTTTTGCCTGTTTTGCCAGTGCGCATATCCCCATTTCAATATACCGATTTTGGACTTCACACTGGCATTTTCATGTTTTTACCTCTTTTGCCAGTACGTCAGAGTCTTTTAAGAGACATATTTTGCCAAGAGTAAGGCTCCGACACGTGCATTTGGACATTATTGACATTTTATGTACTGGCAAAAACCGCATTTTTAAGGATTTGCCAGTGCACCTCTTGATTTCACACCCCAAAAATGCGATGACATGCACTGGCAAATCCGCGTTTTTTCCATTTTTGCCAGTATCATTCTCATTTTTATCCTCTTGCTTTCCTGTTCATACAGGCATTTTTGCAGTTTTGCCTGTTTTGCCTGTACACATATCCCCATTCAAGCTATCGTTTTTAGACTTAATACAGGCATTTTTACGTTTTTGGCCTTTTTGCCTGTATGATAGAGCATGTTCGAATACAAATTTCGTCAATCCAACGGTTAGAATCGGTTCTAGTGGTTATAGTTGTCATTCCCGGTACAGGCAAAACCCGTGTTTTCACGTATTTGCCTGTATACTTCTTGATTCCTCCCCTCAAAATGCGATGACATGTACAGGCATATTTGCGTTTTCCCCAGTTTTGCCTGTATAATTCTCTTTTTCGGTCTCCTTGCCTTCCTGTTCATACAGGCAAATCTGCGTTTTCTCTAATTTTGCCTGTATAATTCTCTTTTTCGATCTCCTTGCCTTCCTGTTCATACAGGCATTTTTGCGATTTTGCCTGTTTTGCCCGTATGTCAGAGCATAGGACCGACCCATGGATCAGTCCAATGCAGGCTACGACCACAGAACAGTCCCCCCCGGTCGGACGTATGTCCGGCACTTCGGTAGGTGGTGTTTTGCCGGAACGGGGCCGCCCGGCAGAATGGTGGACATGGGTGTGCTTACGTCTAGGCGTAGCCCTTAGGTCGTTCCAAGTCGAGTAGGGGCCGTGCGGCTCTGCCGCTAAGGGCCCGTTAAGCGAGACGCAGGAAGGACCTTAGTCGCGGAGCCGTGAGTAAGCATACCCATGTCCATCCACTTCGGAGGGGCGGCCCCGCCGCGCTGCCACAGCACAACCCATAACCGTCCTCCGGTCGCACACTGGTCTCAGTCTCCCCGGAAGGGGCACCTTGCTGG
>JAGDCQ010000081.1 GCA_017958465.1 Lachnospiraceae bacterium | reverse complement strand
GATATTGACGATCCCCAGCGGCGATCTGTAGGTCTTCTTCATCGACATCCTGAAAAAATCAAATGGGGTGGCCTTTATCTGAAATTTGTATTCCATATCCGTCTCCATTCTATAAAGACTTTGGACCTGCTCCCCTCATAATGATTCTACTATCTAATGCCCGCGCTGACAAGCGTAAACTCGCCGGCGCGGTGCATTTTTGAGGAGAATCCGGTCAGGTCCGGTTTTGACTATCATTTCATGAACAAATTCGGTAAAAACATGCATAACTGCGGAATGAAAGTGATCAGCAGCAATGCTATGATCATGCAGAGATAGAATGGTACCGTGGCCTTCACGACCTTTTCCATCTTCACCTTTCCTACCGCGGAACCGATGAACAGCACCGCGCCTACCGGCGGTGTTAAAAGTCCAATACCGCAGTTTAAGATCATGATAATACCAAACTGGATGGGGTTGATGCCGATCGCAGTCGCTATCGGAAGCAGGATCGGTGTCGCGATCAGTATGATCGGGGACATATCCATGATGCAGCCGAGTATGAGCAGGATCAGGTTCATCAGCAAAGCGATGATGATCTTATTATCGGTTATGCCTATGATCGCTTTGGCCGCAAGATCCGGAACATGGAGTGTTGTCAGGCAGTAGCCGAAGGCACAGGATGTCGAGATCAGGATCAATACGATCGCAAGGGTGTCAACGCACTGTTCAAGCGCTTTCCAGACGCCCTTCCAGTTGAGTCCTTTGTAAATGAACACGCTGACGATAAGCGAGTAGATGACCGCGATGGCGGCTGATTCGGTGGCTGTGAACACACCGCCTACAACGCCGACAACAACGATGATGACTGCTGCAAGCGCCCAGAAGGATTTCAGCAATTGTTTAAGCAGTGTTACAAACGAGAACTTGTCGCCCTTAGGGTAATGTCTCTTTTTCGAGATGATGAACGAGCCGATCATCAGCGAAACTGCAAGGATCGCACCCGGTATATACCCGGCAAGGAACAGGCTTCCTACGGAAACTCCGCCCGCTGCCATAGCGTAAATTACCATGTTGTGGCTTGGCGGAACAAGAAGTCCCTCGCAGGACGAGGTGATGGTAACAGCCGTTGAAAAGTCGTCATCATAGCCCTGCTCGACCATCATCGGGATAAGGATACTGCCGAGAGATGCGGTATCGGCCGCTGCGGAACCTGAAATGCCGCCGAAAAAGTAGGATGCAACGATATTTACCATTGCCATGCCGCCTGTCATCCAGCCTACGAATGCATTGGCAAGGTCTATCAGTTTCTGGGATATTCCGCCCGTTCCCATCAGGACGCCCATTGTTATAAAGAACGGGACGGCCATCAGCGAGAACGAGTTGATGCCTTTTATCATCTGCTGGCATACGGTCATTATCGGCACTCCGCGGTACAGAAAGCAGAGGATCGAGGAAATACCGACTGCATAAGCGATGGGGAACCTTAAGATGATCATCAGCAGGAAAGATCCCAACAGGATTATTATAGCAATTGTATTTGGGCTCATTTCTTTTCCTCCTCCTTCTTTTCATCCTCTTTAGGCGGGTTTCCGACCATCTTGTTGATCTGTCGGTAGATAGCCTCAAGCTCGAAGATTATCATTGCAAAGCCTGCTAAGGGAACCGGGAAATACATCCAGAATTTCGATACGGATGGCATGCTTACATATGTTCCCTTTGCACCTATGGTGTTAGCATATTTCCAGCCGACGATCATCATCACCACGCCAAGCGCGAGTACCGCAATATCTGCGACCAGATCGAGCACATTTAATAGTTTTTTGGGTAAATAGTTGTCAAAAGAAGTCATTCTGATGTGGCTGCCCTTACGGATCGCAAGAGCCGCTGAAAGAACCGCCATGTATGTCATCAGCGTCAGGACCACTTCTTCGGTCCAGGCGGGGTCCGGAATAAACGGAACAAAGCGCCCGAGGACCGCCATACAGGTGATAAGGATATCCCCGATCAGGAATATCTTACAGATGAACAGGACTACCTTGTATACCGCGTCATAAAGCGGTTTCAGCTTGTCCAGAGATGTTAAAAATCCCTTCATGTAAACCTCCGTATACAATTTGAAGGCGCACAGAAATCGGATCCATGCGCCTTCAAAGGACAAATTCAATTATTTGAAGTTCAGGATCTTCTGGTACAGATCTTCAAGGCCCTTTGTATTGTCTTTTATAACATCCTTGACTGCATCCTGCCAAGGTGCAAGGTCCTTAACCTCTACAACATTGCATCCGTTATCCTTAAGTTCTTTAAGGACAGCATCTTCTTTAGCCTGGGAATTCTTCTTGTTATTCTCCTGAGCGTACTTGCCGGCCTGAATAAGGATGTCCTGCTGCTCTTTTGTAAGCTTGTCCCATACGGGTGTTGCAACAACGATCTCGATCGCACCGAGTGTGTGGCCGTCAAGGATCATATTGTTTGCTACTTCAGGGAACGAATTTGACTTGTAGTTGGCGATAGGCTGCTCTGCACCGTCTACAACGCCGGATGAAAGAGCGGAATAAAGCTCACCGAAAGCTACAACTGTGGGCGATGCGCCAAGACCTTTTACAAGGCCGTTCATAACGGGGTCGTTGGAAACACGCAGCTTCATGCCCGCAAGATCGCCGATGTTGTTAACGGGATTCTTTGTGAAGAAATGACGGAAACCTTCCTCTCCGTAGAAAAGGCCCTTTACGCCGAGTTTTTTCTCGTAGGATTCGTTAAGGAACTCATCTGCAAGTGAGCTGGTAGCGAACTTCCAGAAGTGTTCTCTCGACTCGAATGTGTACGGAAGGGAAAGAAGAACAGACTTCTCTGCGCCATAAGAGGTAAGAGAGAATGCTGAAATTCTCGAGATGTCTGCCGAGCCTGCTCCTGCAAGCATAGCGTCGAGAACGTCGTTTTCGGAACCAAGAACACCGCTGTACTGAACATCAATGATGATCTGGCCTTTTGAGAGCTCTTCAACTTTTGCCTTAAAATCGGCTGCTACCTGCCCAACGATCGTATCCTGAGGGTTAACTTCCGCATAAACCAGTGTGAGCGGACCTTCCTCCTTTTTGCCGCACCCGATGAAAGATGAAAGTGCGAGAACCACCACAAGTACAGTTGCTAAAACACGTTTTTTCATACTATAACCTCCTCCAAAGTGTAATAGTTGCGTAACTCTTGTTACACCCCAATTATAACGTTGGATAAGTCTATGAAAAATCGTAAATATTTATGATTCACAGGAAGATTTTCATATTTATCTGAAAACGCTGTCACTGTGTCCCGTTTTTTATAACACCGTACAGGTTCTGGTACTCTTTAGGAGATATTCCGAATTCCTTTTTGAAAGCTTTGAAGAAATTTGAATAGTCCCTGAAGCCGTATCTTTCGTATACGGCGCTTATCACGTTTCCGCTCACGACGGCGTCGCGGCAGAGCGCGAGGCGCTTCTTGAGGATATACTGGTGTGGGGATATCCCGAGGATATCCTTGAAAAGGTGTGAAACATAAAACTTGCTCACATAAAACTCTTTGGCCAGGAAATCCAGGGATAAAGGCTGCTCAATGTTGGCCTCTATATAGGATATCAGGCTTTGGAAAAGGCTTTCTTCATCGCCACCTTTCGGGCGGTTGTTCTCGTCATAGATGATCCTGTTAAGCGTAAGGACGATATCGCGGATACACAGGTTTTCCGCGGCATTTTTGCCGTATCTATCGGAATGGATCTCCTCGAGGAGCCTTAAGAATTTAGAAATGACAGCGTGATAATCCGCAGAGTTCAGGGCATAGAAATAACGTCCGAACGAAGCTGCCTGCTGGAAGAGATAGCCGTAGTCCGGGGATTCCTTCATAAGCTGCTCGCAGTACTCAGTGCTTATCCAGAAAACAAAGCGTCTGTACGGAGCTTCCTCGTTTTTTATCACGGAATGGTGCTTTATCCCGGGCGGGATAAGGATAAGGTCGCCGGGCGAGAGCTCTTTTTTTATAGTATCCGAAAAGGGCATTTCCACCTCAAGAGACACCTCTCCCGCAAGGAAGAAGTAGAATTCATAGTAATCGTGCTTATGCATTTTGAGGGTTTTCATTCCGACATCGCTGTAATAGTACAGCTCGAAATCCCGGGAAACCATGTATTGTCTTGTGTTAAAGGCAGATCTGAGGTTGTTCTTCATATTAGCTCCGTTTTGTTTGGTTTGGGTGCAGTTTTATTATACAACAACTTTTGCAAACATAGAAACAAAATATTCAATGGTCGACAAAACAAAAATATTATATTATCAATGCAGGAATCACGTTGGAATACATTCCGGAGTTTACGAATAAACCTGTGATCCCCGCACAAATATGATCATTAGCTGTTCGCTGCGCTCGCAGCATGGAGGTTAACTTATGGAAATGACACTTCGCTGGTACGGCACTAAATTCGACACGGTAAAGCTTTGGCAGATCCGCCAGATCCCCGGAGTAAAGGGCGTCATAACGACATTGTATGACAAACAGGCAGGAGACCTGTGGACGCAGGAAGAGATAGCGGCGCTGAAGAAGGACGTCGAAGCCGAGAGTCTCAAGATCGCAGGGATCGAGTCCGTTAATGTATCCGATGCGATAAAGACAGGCTCCGCCCAAAGAGACGAGCATATACAGAATTACATTGACACACTTGAAAACCTCGGAAAAGAAGACATACACATGGTATGCTACAACTTTATGCCTGTCTTTGACTGGACAAGGACCGAGCTCGCAAGGAAAAGAGCGGACGGCTCAACAGTTCTCGCATATACCCAGGAGGCCATTGACGCGCTCGATCCCGAGAAGATGTTCTCTTCAATAGCAGGCGACTCTAACGGGACTGTGATGCCGGGCTGGGAGCCGGAAAGGATGGAGCATGTCAAAGAGCTTTTCGAGCTGTACAAGGACATAGATGAAGAAAAGCTGTTTGAAAACATCGTATATTTCCTTAAGGCGATCATGCCTGTGTGCAACAAATACGACATAAAGATGGCGATCCACCCCGACGATCCCGCGTGGTCGGTCTTTGGGCTTCCGAGGATCATCAACAATGAGAAGAACATCTTAAGGCTGATGAAGGCTGTAGATGATGTTCATAACGGCGTTACCTTCTGTTCCGGCTCTTACGGCACGAGCCTTGACAACGACCTGCCTCACATGATCAGGGCGCTTGAAGGGCGGATCCATTTCGCGCATGTAAGGAACCTTAAGTTCATTTCGCCCACAAACTTCGAGGAATCGGCACATCTGTCATCGGACGGGACCTTTGACATGTACGAGATAATGCGCGCCCTCTACGAAACCGGCTTTGAAGGGCCTATCAGGCCCGATCACGGCAGGATGATATGGGGCGAAAAGGCAATGCCGGGTTACGGCCTCTACGACAGGGCGCTTGGCGCGGCTTACTTGAACGGTCTTTGGGAAGCGATCGAAAAGGCTCACAAAGCCTGAAACACCGGGGTTTGAGAAGGAGGAGCATATGAAACTTAATATACAAAGCATCACACAGAATAAAGAAAAATGGACAGAAAAGGGGTACAGGCTGCCCGGTTTTGATATCGAAAAAATGGCCGCCGCTACAAAAGAGTCGCCAAAGTGGATCCACTTCGGCGCAGGCAACATCTTCAGGGCCTTTCAGGCAAATCTTGCCCAGCGCCTTCTTGAAGGCGGCATCGAGGACACGGGTATCGTGGTTGTTGAAGGCTTTGATTACGAGATAATCGAGAAAATGTACAGGCCTCACGACAACCTGTCGCTGCTTGTAACGCTTAAGGCGGATGGCAAGATCGAGAAAAATGTCATCGGAAGCATTGCCGAATCCTGCATTCTGGACACCGGGCGAAGTGCTGAATTTGGCAGGCTAAAAGAGATTTTCGCAAAGGATTCGCTTCAGCTTGCCACCTTTACGATAACTGAAAAAGGCTACAACCTTTGGGACGGAAACGGCGAATATCTCCCGCTCGTTAAAAAAGACATGGAAAACGGGCCTGAGGCTCCCGGTTCCTATATGGGAAAAGTTGCGGCTCTGCTCTACGAAAGATACCTTAACGGCCGTAAAAAGATAGCGATGGTGAGCACCGACAACTGCTCTCACAACGGCGACAAGCTGTATAATGCCATTCATGCCTTCGCGAAGGAATGGGCTTCAAAAGGGCTTGCGGACTGCGGATTCCTTGCATATGTCGAGGATCCGGGCTTTGTCAGCTTCCCCTGGTCCATGATCGACAAGATCACGCCAAGG
>JAGDCQ010000080.1 GCA_017958465.1 Lachnospiraceae bacterium | reverse complement strand
TTCGAAGGAAAGCTTCTTGACGAGCATCAGAAGGATGAGCTCCTTGACATCATCACAAACAGTTGCAGCCTGAACATCGTCTGCGTGATGGATTTTAACGTAGGTACCGAGATGAAGTTCAGAAGGGCGGTGGAGACATACGAGGAGCCCGAACAGGTTCCGGAGCCCGAGCCCGAAGTCCAACATGAGGATCCCGTTAAGACCTTTGCGGAAAGCCCTGTTTTAAACAGATCCGAAGAGGCATCGGCACCGGATCCGCAGATACCTTCTTTGGGAGATTATGTTTTCCCCGGAAACGCTTCTCTTGTTGAAGATACTTCAGAAGTCGATCTTTCAAAGATCGCAAAGTTCTACAAAGGAAATGTCCGTTCCGGCGTAGTCCTTAATGAAGACTGCAGTCTCATCATCATCGGAGATGTAAACACGGGCGGCGAAGTTTTTTCAAAGGGCAATATCATAGTGCTCGGAGCTCTCCGCGGAAACGCATATGCGGGAAGCGCAGGAAACAATGACTGCTTTGTTGCCGCGCTCACGATGAACCCGGCTCAGATAAGGATAGGCGACATCATCGCCCGTTCTTCGGAATCGGTCGTAAGCACATTAAATGAAGAGCATGAACCGAAGATAGCGATCGTAAGGGATAATACGATAGCTATCGAGCTCATCAACAAATCGGTTCTTAATGATATAATTATTTAATATCGGAGGATTCTAAATGGGTGAGGTAATCGTAGTAACATCCGGTAAAGGCGGAGTAGGTAAGACAACGACCACCGCAAACGTCGGAACAGGACTTGCGAAGCTCGGAAAAAGCGTTGTGCTTATCGATATGGACATCGGTCTCAGAAACCTTGACGTTGTAATGGGACTTGAAAACAGGATCGTTTATAACCTTGTGGATGTCATCGAGCAGAAATGCAAGGTAAATCAGGCTTTCATAAAGGTAAAAGGCTTTAACAATTTCTATCTTCTTCCCTGCGCGCAGACCAGAGACAAGACCTCTGTGACTCCCGAGCAGATGAAGACGCTCACTGATATGCTCAAGAAGGAGTTTGACTACTGCCTTCTCGACTGCCCGGCTGGTATCGAGCAGGGCTTCAAGAATGCGATCGCAGGTGCCGACAGAGCGCTTGTCGTTACAACTCCCGAGGTTTCCGCTGTACGTGACGCGGACCGTATTATCGGACTTCTTGACGCAAATGAAGTAAAACGTTACGATCTTATCGTAAACCGCCTGAGACCCGACATGGTCAAGCGCGGAGAGATGATGTCCGCGGAAGACGTTCTTGACGTTCTTTCCATCGACCTCATCGGTATAGTACCGGATGATGAGAATATCGTTATCTCAACAAACACCGGCGTTCCTCTCGTTGGTTCTGATTCACTTGCGGGCAAGGCTTTCCAGAACATCTGCCTGCGTGTAACCGGCGAAGAAGTTCCTTTCCTCGATCTCAACAAGAAACAGGGCTTCTTCTCCAGAATTTTCGGAAAGAAATAAGGAGGGGACGAAATGGGATTCTTATTTGGTAAAAGAAAGAACAAATCAGCAAGCTCTGCAAAGAACAGACTTCAGTTCGTGCTCTATTCCGAGCATCAGGGCCTGCCGCCTGAAACACTTGAAAAGATAAAGAGTGAGTTCATCACTGTTATCACAAAATATGTGGACGTCGACACGGAGAATCTTGACGTAAAGATCACTCCCGACGGCGCGATTCAGGCCAATATCCCGATCTTGGAAAAGAAGGGCAGAAGAGTTTAAAGGATGTTTAAAAGGATTGCGGCAACGTTAATATCGTACAACTACAAAAGGCTGGACCTGCTCCTGTATTTTGTGGCCATAGTGCTCGGATGTATCGGCTCATATACGATATATGTCATGCCAAACATGGCGGAAGGGCTTTACTTAAAACAGCTTGTCGGCGTATTTGTCGGTATATTCTTTGCGATAGTCGTAAGCCTTTTCAATTACCGTTTCTGGACGCTCCTCAGTATACCGATCTATTTGCTGGATCTTGCTTTGCTCTTTGCGGTCAAGTTCACGAGATTCGGACTCACATACTGGGGTGCCACCAGATGGCTCGGGATCAAGGACGTTTTTTCGTTCCAGCCGTCTGAACTTACCAAGTTTGTAATGATCATATGCCTTGCAAAGCTTTATGATCTGTTTAAGAACAAGATGGACAAGTTTTATGTGTTCATCCTTGCCGTATTTGTTTTTGCACCGCCGCTCGGGCTCATAATGCTGCAGCCCGACCTTTCAACATCGATAGTGCTCTGCGTCATGTTTGCGATGATGCTGTTCTCATCGGGATTCAACATCAAGTACATCATAGCGATGCTCGTGATCGTCATTCCCTTGGGAATATTCGGATTCTGGTATGTACAGCAGCCGAATCCCATGTTCATCACGGCAAACCAGCAGCTCAGGATCCTTGCATGGCTTCATCCCGAGCAGTATCCGGATGAGATGTACCAGCAGCTGAATTCTCTTAAAGCCATCGGCTCGGGAGGACTTCTTGGGAAAACGCTCACCGGAGACACAGGTCCCAGAGGCACTGTATATGTGGCGGTACGTGAAAGTGATTTTATCTTTACGGGGATATGCGAAGAATTCGGATTCCTTGGCGCTCTTGTGGTGATCGCGCTTTTTGCCGTGCTCACCTTCAGGATGATCAAGATCGCGATAAATGCCAAGGATCTTATGGGTAGACTTATTGCCACAGGTTGTGTTACAATATTCCTGTCGCAGGCGTTTGTAAACATGAGTGTGGCTACACTGATATTTCCGAACACCGGAATATCACTGCCGTTTGTAAGTAACGGACTCAGTTCTGCCGTCAGCAGCTATTTCATGCTGGGGATGGTCGAAAATATCGCCATCAACACCGGCGAAGTAAAGGTCAGGGAAAGCGAGGACTATATCAGATGAATATCGGCCTTGTTGCACATGATGCCAAAAAGAAACTGCTTCAGAGCTTCTGCATAGCATATCGCGGCATTCTTTCAAAACATGATCTTTATGCCACCGGGACCACGGGCAGAATGATCGAAGAGGGGACCGGCCTCACGATCCACAAATATCTTGCCGGTCATCTCGGCGGTTCCCAGCAGATGGGCGCCCAGATAGAAAACAATCAGTTAGACATGATGATCTTTTTAAGGGACCCGCAGAATCCTAAGATCCACGAGCCTAATGTCTTTGACATCATAGCTCTCTGCGACGTCCACAATATCCCGTTTGCGACAAACATCGCAACGGCCGAGCTTCTCGTCAAAGCCCTCGACAGAGGCGATCTCGACTGGCGTGAGCTCTATAAAAACTGATAATGATTTGATCATTATAAAATAAATCAATCCGGGAGGAAGGTACTATGATACAGATTATCGCAGGAGAAAAGGGAAAAGGGAAGACAAAGATCATACTTGACAAGGCAAATTCGGATGCTCTCACATCTGACGGCTGCGTTCTTTACATTGACAAGAACAGCAAGCATATGTACGAGCTCAACAACAAGATCCGTCTCATCAACGTCAAGGACTATTTCATCGACGGAGCAAAAGAATTTGTCGGATTTTTGAGCGGTATGATCTCCCAGAACCATGATATTTCCTCTATTTACCTTGACAGCTTCCTTACCTGTGCAAATATCGGCGTTGCCGAAATGGATGATGTGCTTAAAAAGCTTGAAGTCCTTTCAGCATCATTCAAAGTTGATTTTATCTTAAGCGTTTCCGCAAACGCAAATGACCTCAGCGCTGAGACCAGACAGAAGGTCACAGTGGCTTTATGATCTTTTTAAAATAACAGTCTTTTCCGGCACGGGGCGGGATTTCCTGCCTTGTGCCGTTTACGTTAAAGAATCAAGGTTTTTTTATTTTGGCAAAAGTACGTGCAGAAAAAATAAAAACCTATAAGGATATCAATATCGGGCTTGTCGTATTTCTGTTCATCATCATATACATCGTGATTAACGTGTATATCTATTTTACAAAGTCCGAGATATCGATATATGAAGTCCCTTCCGGAACGCTTTATTCAACGCAAACCTACAAGGGGCTTATTGTTCGTTCGGAAGAGATTTTTAAGACCGACATGGCGGGATATGTGAATTATTACTACCAGGAAGGTGACCGCATCAGAAAGAACGAGACGGTATATTCCATCGATTCCGACAAATCCATCTATAACAGACTGACCGGAGACACATCGGAGATAAAGCTGTCCACCGAAGACGTGCATAATCTTAAAAAATATATCACGAAAGAATACTCCGAAAGCGTCAGGTTTTCCGATTACGAGGGATTAAAAGAACAGCT
>JAGDCQ010000079.1 GCA_017958465.1 Lachnospiraceae bacterium | reverse complement strand
TACATATCGTTACCTTCACGGGTACGCTCACCAACGCCCGTGAAGATGGAGTATCCGCCGTGCTCTGTTGCTACGTTGTGGATAAGCTCCTGGATAAGAACTGTTTTTCCTACGCCTGCGCCGCCGAAAAGACCGATCTTACCACCCTTTGCGTAAGGGCAGATAAGGTCTACGACCTTGATACCGGTCTCAAGGATCTCGGTAGCTGCAGCCTGCTCCTCATAAGAAGGTGCGGGTCTGTGAATGGACCAGCGTTCCTCTGTTTTCGGAGGTTCCTGATTATCTACAGGGTCGCCGAGGAGGTTAAACACGCGGCCAAGGCACTCGTCCCCTACGGGCACCGTAATGGGGCCGCCCGTATCCACAGCCTTTGTGCCGCGCACAAGACCGTCGGTAGAGTTCATGGCGATACAGCGTACGGTATTATCACCGATCTGCTGAGCAACCTCGGCAGTAAGCTTCCTGCCGGCTGTCTCAATTTCAATGGCGTTAAGAAGTTCAGGCAGCTCGTCGGGTTTGAACTTGATATCAAGTACGGGACCTGTTACCTGAATGACTTCGCCAATGCGTTTGTCGCTCATTCTTTGTCTCCTTGTATAAAGTATTCCGGTAAAAACCGGGGTAAAGCAATTATCTCTGGGCTTTTATAGTCCTTCCGCACCACCGACGATCTCGGTGATTTCCTGCGTAATGCTTGCCTGACGTGCTCTGTTGTAGGAAAGGCTCAGCTTCCCGATCATTTCCTCGGCATTGCTCGTAGCGGCATCCATGGCGGTACGTCTTGCGGCCATTTCACTGGCCAGCGAGTCGCAAACAGCGCCGTATATAACGCCTGCGAGATACTCGGGAACGATGGCATCAAACACTGATGTGCTGTCCGGCTCGTAAAGGATAAGGTTCCTTACAGGCTCCTTGTCCGCTCCGCCGGTATCCAGCTCGCTCAAAGGCAGAAGCACCTTTGTGTGCGGTGCCTGGGAGAGCATCGACACAAACTCGGTGTAAACCAGCCTGATGCTTCCTATCTCGCCTTTCTTGTATTCCTTGCAGAGCAGGTTTGCGATCTCGAAGCAGTCGCCTACAGAAATATCCGCGATAACGGAAAACTCGTCCGTGGTTATCGCCTGTTTATGATATTTACAGTGGTCAAGGCACTTCTTGCCTATCGGGAGAACGGTGTAATCCCGTCCGTTGGCGTCCGCGAGGAAATTCTTGAAGAGGTTGCTGTTGTAGCCTCCCGCAAGTCCTCTGTCGCCGCCGATGAGCACATAGCAAACCTTGTTTGACGGGCTCGTCTTCGCATATACCGACGAAAAATCGGTATTGCCCTTCGCAATCGTCTCAAGTGTTCCGTAAAGCTCTTCGAAGTAAGGTCTGCACCTGTCCGAGCGCTCTTTTGCCTTACGCAGTTTGGAGGAAGCCACAAGTTCCATGGCTTTTGTGATCTGCATGGTGTTCTGCACACTCTTGATACGCAGCTTCACTGCTTTCATATTGGCAGCCATTTCATGTCCTCCTTAAAGTATTTGCCGTGTTTCACTGTGCCTTATGAAGGGCCAGGAAATCCTCGGTATATCTCTTAAGCGCTGTGGCAAGCTTCTCTTCGGTGTCAGCCTCAAGCTTTCCGGTGTCACGGATCGCCTGCATTGCGGCAGCTCCGTCAACATCGGTATCGATGAACTTGTAGAGGCCTTCCTCGTAAGCTTTAACATCCGTTACCTCGACATCCGCAAGGATGTTCTTGGTCACGGCATATATTATCGCTACCTGCTTCTCTACGGGAACAGGTGAATTCTGATTTTGCTTTAATACTTCCACAATACGCGCACCCTGTGCAAGACGCGCCTTAGTATCGGCATCGAGGTCCGAACCGAACTGGGCGAAGCTCTGGAGCTCGCGGTACTGTGAATAAAGGAGTTTAAGTGTTCCGGCAACCTTCTTCATCGCCTTGATCTGAGCGTTACCACCTACACGGGATACGGAGATACCGGGGTTAACAGCCGGCATAACGCCCGAGTGGAAAAGCTCTGTCTCAAGGAAGATCTGGCCATCCGTGATGGAAATAACGTTTGTGGGGATGTACGCCGAAACGTCGCCGGCCTGTGTCTCGATAACGGGGAGAGCGGTAAGGGAACCGCCGCCGTGCTCTGCATCAAGCTTTGCAGCTCTCTCAAGAAGTCTTGAGTGCAGATAGAAAACATCGCCGGGGTATGCCTCACGTCCCGGGGGACGCCTGATAAGCAGCGAGAGTGCACGGTATGCAACCGCATGCTTACTTAAGTCGTCGTAGATACAAAGGACATGCTTTCCCTTGTACATAAAGTATTCGCCCATCGCGCAGCCCGAGTACGGAGCAAGGTACTGCAGGGGACTTGCCTCGGATGCGGTAGCCGCAACAACGATGGTGTAGTCCATTGCACCGTTTGCCTTCAGGTTCTCAACAAGGTTTGCAACGGTCGAACGCTTCTGGCCTATAGCAACGTAGATACAGATAACGTTTTTGCCCTTCTGGTTGATGATCGTATCTGTAGCAAGAGTAGTCTTACCTGTCTGTCTGTCGCCGATGATAAGCTCACGCTGGCCTCTTCCGATGGGGATCATCGAGTCGATGGCCTTGATACCGGTCTGGAGCGGTTCAAACACTGACTGTCTCTCGCAGATACCGGGTGCCGTACTCTCAACCGCACGGAACTCCTCGGTAGCGATGGGACCTGCGCCGTCGATAGGCTGCCCGAGCGCGTTTACAACACGTCCGATCATCGCCTCACCTACGGGCACGGAAACGACCTTTCCGGTACGCTTTACAGTCTGGCCTTCACCAATGTTTTCATCGGTACCAAACAACACGATGGAAACGCTGTTTTCCTCAAGGTTCTGTGCCATACCGAATGAGCCGTCCTCGAACTCGAGGAGCTCACCGGCCATACAGTTGATAAGGCCGCTGGCTCTGGCAATACCATCGCCCACGCTCAGGATGATACCTGTTTCGTTCTGCGCTATCGTGTTTTCGTAATATTTTATCTGGCTACGGATGACTTTGGATATTTCTTCGGTTTTTAACTGCATATTTCCATTCCATCCTTACATTATGATTTCGCTCAAGGTCTTGTCCATACGCTCAAGCCTGCCGGCAACGGTGCCGTCGTAGAGCCTGCCGTCTACTTCAACCTTGATTCCGGCTAATACACCGGGGTCCAGCTTATCGGAAAGAATAACCTTCTTGCCGCATTTCTTCGCGATCTGTTCGCGAAGAGCAGAAAGCTGTTCGGGACTAAGCTTCACAGCGCTTGTTACAAGCGCTTCAGCGATGTTGTTGTCCGCATAATAACGCTTTTTATAGGCGCTTACGCAGCCCTCAAATTCGCCAAGGAGCCCTTTCTCGCACAGTAATTTCAGGAAATTCCTCAAATACTGCTCGCCGTCCTTGAATGCATCGTCTATCAGCTTAATGCGTTCTTCCCTCTTTATCGCGGGCTCCGAAAGAAGCCTTATGTAATCGGGGTTTTCGCGGAAAAGCTGCTTCACGTCTTCAAGCTGCTCCATAATGGAGTCCGAAAGATTCTCCTCTTTCGCCAAATCATACAGGCTGCCGCCGTATATTCCGGCACGTTCTGTCATGATTTTTCTCCTATGTTTTCTATGAACTCATCAATAAGTTTAGCGTGGTCAGACTCATTTATCTCACGCTCGATAACCTTGCCTGCGATCTCCATCGCCATGCTTCCGATCTCGTCTTTGATCTCGTTAACGGCTTTACGTTTCTCGAGAGCGATATCCTGCTCAGCCTTGTTCTTGATAGCC
>JAGDCQ010000078.1 GCA_017958465.1 Lachnospiraceae bacterium | reverse complement strand
TCATCATTCTGGACGGGATCGAGGATCCGCACAACCTGGGGGCCATCATCAGGACTGCAAACCAGGCGGGAGCCCATGGAGTCATAATCCCGAAAAGAAGGGCTGTCGGGCTTACCGCGACCGTTGCAAAGACATCGGCGGGAGCGCTGAACTACACGCCTGTCGCGAAGGTCACAAACATTTCGGCGACCATTGAGGAGCTGAAGGAAAAAGGCATCTGGTTTGTGTGCGCCGATATGGACGGGGAGCTGATGTATAAGCAGAACCTCACGGGGCCCATAGGGCTTGTGATCGGAAACGAAGGGAACGGCGTGAGCCGCCTTGTGCGCGAGCACTGCGATTTTATCACAAAGATACCGATGAAAGGCGATATTGATTCGCTCAACGCCTCAGTTGCAGCAGGTGTGCTGATGTACGAGATAGTAAGACAAAGGATGAAATGAAAGACTACAAGGGACTTACTGATAACGAGCTGATCGAGGCTATCAGGGGCGGCGATAACGGCGCCCTTGATTTTTTGATGAATAAGTATAAAAATCTCGTCAGGGGAAAGGCAAAGACGCTTTTCCTTGTGGGTGGCGACAGGGACGACCTTATCCAGGAAGGGATGATAGGCCTTTATATGGCCATCCGGGATTATGAGCCGTCGTCGGCCTCTTTTTCGACTTTTGCCGATATCTGTACCACCCGCCGGATGTACAAGGCCATAGAGCGTTCGACAGCCGGGAAAAACAAACCCTTAAGCGACTTTGTCTCCATAAATGAGGATGAGGGGCAGGAAGAACTTTTCAGTGACGGCGTAAAGCAGAACAGCATGAACCCCGAATCCATATATATCGATATGGAGGAGCAAAAGGATCTTTTTGACCGCATAAGGGCAGCCTTAAGCCCCCTTGAATATGATGTTCTGATGCTTTATATAGAGGATTACGGCTATAAGGATATCGCCCGTAAGGTCAACCGTTCACCAAAGGCTGTTGACAATGCCGTCCAGAGGATCAGAAAAAAAATAAAAGAAGTTCTTTGATAACCCTTGTAACTTTTTTTGTTTTGTGATATTTTTATTAAAGTTTGTGGTTTAGTTCCATAAAGCTATAAATGTTAAACCAAGAAGGAGGACAAATTATGGTATTTTTACCTGCACTTGCAAGCCGTTTGACCGCTCTTGCTTCAGCAAGCGAGCCGGATGTAGCTAACTGGTTTGTAGTTGTGATGGGTGTCGGCATCGTATTTATCGGTCTCGTGTGTATCGTAGCTCTCAGCTCTGCCATGAGCGCGATCATCCGTGCTATCGAGAAAAACAAGAAACCTGCCGCAGCCCCTGTAAAGACCGTAACAAACGCGCCTAAGAGCAACGCCATCGCAAACCGCGGCGAGTTTATCGCAGCCGTTTCCACAGCTATTGCGGAAGAGCTCGGAACAGACGTGACAGCAATCAAAATCGTATCGGTCAAGCCTCTGTAAGGTCCGATAAACACTATTAGGGATATTCAGGAAAGGAATATTGACATGAACAAGTACAAAGTTAACGTAAACGGTACAGATTATGAAGTAGCTATCGAGCTCATCGATGAAGCAACAGCTAAGGCAGCAGCTCCCGCTCCCAAGGCAGCAGCTCCCGCCGCAGCAGCACCTGCAGACGGACAGGCTGTAACAGCTCCTATGCCCGGCCCGATCCTTGACATCAAGGTAGCTCAGGGTGCAACAGTTAAGAAGGGTGACGTTATCATGATCCTCGAAGCCATGAAGATGGAGAACGAGATCCTCGCTCCCTGCGACGGTACTGTTGTAAGTCTCAACGTTCAGAAGGGAAGCCAGGTTGACAGCGGTTCCGTACTTTGCGTTATTAAATAATTGTTTCGCTTAGCACAGGGCGGAAGGGCTTTCCCGGACGCCGAACCCTATCACTTTGACTTTATCTTTGGAGGAAACAATGGAAACTATTATTAATTTCTTAGAGCAGACAGGCTTCTATCAGCTCGGCGCAGACCCCAAGATGCTGATCATGATAGCTATTTCGCTTGTTTTGATGGTTCTTGCGATCGTTTTCAAGTTTGAGCCTCTTCTTCTTGTTACAATCGCATTCGGTATGCTGCTCACCAACCTTCCCGGGGCTGATGTCTTCCACGAGATCCTTTTCGCAGGCGGACATGCCAACTGGGACCTTTTCGGGGGCGGAGACATCGCATCCTTTATTGCGGCGCATAAAGATGTTCTGTCTGCCGAGCAGGTTGCACAGTTTACAAAACAGTACCTTGACCAGGGTATCACATCTATCACACCCGGTCTTATCGACTACCTGTACCTTGGAGTTAAGCTCGGTATCTATCCTTGCCTTATCTTCATCGGTGTAGGTGCAATGACAGACTTCGGTCCCCTTATCGCTAACCCCAAGAGCCTTCTCCTCGGCGCAGCTGCCCAGGTCGGCATCTTCCTTACTTACGTAGGTACACAGCTCACAGGCCTTTATACCAAGGCTGAGTCCAGCTCCATCGGTATCATCGGCGGCGCTGACGGCCCTACGGCTATTTTCGTAACTTCAAAGCTTGCACCCGGTCTCCTCGGACCTATCGCGGTAGCAGCTTATTCCTACATGGCTCTCGTTCCCGTTATCCAGCCCCCGATCATGAGGCTCCTTACTACGGAAAAAGAGCGCAAGATCAAGATGGTAGCCCTTCGCAGCGTATCAAAGACAGAGAAGATCATCTTCCCGTTCGTTGTTACTATCTTTGTGGCACTTCTTGTTCCCTCGGCTACTCCTCTTGTAGGCTGCCTCATGCTCGGTAACCTCTTCAAAGAGTGCGGAGTTACAGAACGTCTCAACAAGACAGTCCAGAATGAACTTATGAACATAGTTACGATCTTCCTTGGCATCTCCGTTGGTGCAACCGCAACAGCAAGTACCTTCCTTTCTGTCAAGACTATCGTTATCATGCTCATGGGCGTAGTTGCATTTGCTTGCGGTACAGCAGGCGGTGTGCTCCTTGCAAAGTTCATGAACCTTTTCCTCAAGAACAAGATCAACCCGCTCATCGGTTCCGCCGGTGTTTCGGCAGTTCCCATGGCTGCACGTGTTTCGCAGGTTGAAGGTCAGAAGGCTGATCCTTCCAACTTCCTTCTCATGCATGCAATGGGCCCGAACGTAGCAGGTGTTATCGGTTCCGCGATCGCAGCAGGTACATTACTTGCTCTGTTCGGTTAATGAATGGAGGTTAAAATGGCTAACAAACCCTTATATATCACAGATACGATCCTTCGTGATGCACACCAGTCACAGGCTGCTACACGTATGAGGATCGAAGACATGCTTCCCGCATGCGAACTCCTTGACAACATGGGATACTGGTCCCTTGAGTGCTGGGGTGGTGCAACTTTCGACTCCTGTATGCGTTTCCTCAACGAGGATCCCTGGGAGAGACTCCGCACCTTAAGAAAGGCTATGCCCAAGACAAAGCTCCAGATGCTCCTTCGCGGCCAGAACCTTCTTGGTTACAAGCACTATGCAGACGATGTTGTAGAGTCATTCGTTAAGAAGTCTCTTGAGAACGGTATCGACGTTATCCGTATTTTCGATGCTCTTAACGATCCCAGAAACATGGCAGCTGCCATGAAGTTCACAAAAGAGTACGGCGGTACTGTAGAGGCTGCCATCAGCTATACATCAAGCCC
>JAGDCQ010000077.1 GCA_017958465.1 Lachnospiraceae bacterium | reverse complement strand
GGAACGTCCGTTAAGCCTTTTGTTTTCTCAAATACAACAGCCATTTCATTTTCCCTCCTTTGCTAATCTTTTTATCTGTTCGAGGATCTCCGCGGGTGTGGGGATGATGCCGCCAGTTCTTCCAAAGAACTCAACAGGCTTTCTTCCGTTAACCACCAGCTTAACATCCTCTATCATCTGACCCATGTTCATTTCCACATCAAGGAATACCTTTGCTGTGGGAACAACGGCTTCGATGGCATTTTCGGGGAACGGCCAGAGGGTGATGGGACGGATAAGCCCGGCCTTGATACCTTCTGCCCTTGCTGCGTTCACTGCGCTTCTTGCAACACGTGAAGAAGCACCGAAGGCAACGATCACGATATCCGCATCCTCAGTAAGGTAGCTTTCCGCGCGCTGCTCGTTCTTTTTGATGATCTCATAGCGCTCGAAGCGCTCAACAACAAGCTTTTCAAGCTCATCAGGCTGGATATAGAGTGAGTTTACGATGTTTTTCTTTCTCTTGCCCCTTGTGCCGTTTGTCGCCCAGGGCTTTGAAGCGATGTTTGCTTCGCGGTCGAAAGGCTTCTCGGGATCGGGAAGGGTGACAGGCTCCATCATCTGGCCCAGCATACCGTCCGAAAGGATCATAGCGGGCATCCTGTACTGCTCTGCTTTATCGAAAGCCAGCGGCACAAAGTCCACCATTTCCTGAATAGTAGAAGGCGCAAGGACAAAGAGCTGGAAGTCACCGTGTCCGAGGGCCTTTGTTGCCTGCCAGTAGTCCGACTGCGAAGGCTGGATGCCGCCAAGACCGGGGCCGCCGCGCTGTACGTTGATTATAAGGCAGGGAAGGTCCGAGCCCGCGATATAGGAAACGCCTTCGGATTTAAGGCTTATTCCCGGCGAGCTGGAAGATGTCATGGCGCGAACGCCGGTGGATGCTGCTCCGAGCACCATATTTATAGCTGCCACTTCGGATTCAGCCTGTAAGAACAGACCGTCCACCTTTGGCATACGTTTCGAAAGATATGCAGATATCTCTGTCTGAGGTGTGATCGGGTAACCGAAGAAATGCCTGCAGCCCGCCTGGATAGCGGCTTCTGCTAACGCTTCGTTTCCCTTCATCAATACTTTTTCTGCCATATGAAGCCTCCTAATCTTGCTTTTGCTTTTCCGTCTTATTTTTCTACCGTGATGGCCACGTCAGGGCACATAAGTGCGCACGATGCGCAGCCCACGCATGCATCCTGATCGGTTATGGTAGCCGGGTGGTACCCTTTGGCGTTAATATGGTCTTTTGCAAGTTCAAGGAGATGCTTAGGGCAGGCGTTTACGCACATACCGCAACCCTTGCAAACAGATTCGTTGATCGTGATCTTTGCCATATCCTGTTCCTCCGTTTCAAGCTTTCTATTGATGATAGCACAGAACTTTATATTGTGCAAGCATAAAATTGACGCGTTACAGTGTTAAAGTGTTAAATAGACATAAACCGGTTGTGCTCCCGAAAAAATAGGACGGGGTGCTATTTCGGCACCCCGCCCATAACTGATATATCCAAAAACCCTCGATCCGGTAGCCCAAACCCGCTGTTTTCGAAGGTAAACCGGCCTTTTCTTTCAACCCAAAAAGAGCGCCCCGTCGCCGGAGCGCTCCAAAATGCAGACATTAGAATTTGAACTTGTTAACCTCGTCGTCAAGCTGCTTTGCGATGTTCGCATTCTCGTTTGCAAGCTCGCTGTTTTCCTTCATGTTTGCGGACATGTCGGTAACTGCCCCCGCAACATCGGTAATGCCCTTTGCGCTTTCGTCCACGGCAACCGTAACCTCGCGCATCGCGTTGGAAACATCGGCCATGGAGTGCTCGATGTTCTTCGAAGCCTTCTCCACATCTTCCAGCATATCCGCGATCTTTTCAGCATCCGCCTGGTACTGGACACCGGTATCCATAAGCTGCTGGTAGCCGCCGATGGTCTTTTCTCTTACGAAATCCACCATTCTTGTGGACTCGTCCGCAAGTTCGCGAACATTGCCGATAACCTCTTCCGAAATCTGCTGGATCTTCTTTGCGGTTTCAGCCGAGTTCGAAGCAAGGGTGCTGATCTCGTCCGCAACAACTGCAAAGCCGCGGCCGGCCTCGCCTGCGCGGGCTGCCTCGATGGAAGCGTTAAGCGACAGCAGGTTGGTCTGGGAAGCGATCTCCAGGATGGTCTGGGTCAGGTTGCTGATGTTCTCTACGGCCTTCGACTTCTCGATCTTGTCGTTCAGGCTTTCGGTCATATTGTCTGCAGCCTTCTTTGCGGCCTCGGTCTCCTTTTCGGCGTTCCTGCGCATCTCCATAGCGCGGGATTCCATCTGACCCGCATAATCCGTTCCCTGCTGAACGCTGGCGAACATCTCCTGAACGTCGGTCTTTATCCTGTTTGTGGACTCCTGAACCTGCTGAAGCGAAGCGGAAGTCTCCTCCATTGCGGCGCTCATCTGGTCCATTGTGTCGGAAACGCCGTTCAGCTGGTCGTTTGTCCTTAATGTTGTGTTCTTAGCCGCATCAACGGTCTTTGTCAGGGTTGTAGAGCTGTCGTAGATGGTGCTTACAACGCCCCTGATGTACTCAAGCAGCCTGTTGATGTTGTCCGCGATATCCGTAACTTCGTCGTTACCCTTAACTTCGATCTTCTGGGTAAGGTCGCCGTCGTTGCTTACAAGGTCGCTAACCTTTGCATCTACGATCTTAAGACCGTATCCTATGCCGTTTGCAAGCAGAATAGAGACAACAACCGAAACAGCCGAGAGAATAAGGCCTATTATCACGATCGTCCTTATAATGGCGTTTAACGACGCTACAAGGTCATCTACGATATAATCGATACCAAGAATGCCCACAACCTTGCCGTCGCTGTTGTGGATGGGCGCGTAGGCGGAGATGAAATGCTCGCCGGTGGTGCCTTTCTCGATGTAACCCGATACATGCCCGTCGGATTTTAACGCGTCGCGCATCTCTTCTACGTAATCGTCCTCGACTGCGGCACCGATCTTAATGCCGTAATCCGCAGGCTGGGAAAGGTAAACAAGCTTGCCGCTTCTTTCGCCTACGGTGTAGATAGCGTAAAGGTTGGCGTTATCGTCCACCTTCTTCATTTCTTCCTGGATAACCGTGTTGGCGTAGGATTCGTCCCCGCCCTCATCAAGCACGGCCAGAAGGTTTCCGTTAATCTGGAACGCAGCAACCTCGCACAGCGCCAGCGTATCTTCGGAGGCGCTCTTTATGTAGCTCTTTGAAACGAAACCGTAGATGGTGATGCCCATTACGGCACAGATGAGTATGTTAACAAATACGCTGCCAAGCAGTATCTTAAGCTTGATACTGAATCTCATTCCCCTGTTATTCTCCATGATCATGCCTCCTTATTCCGCATTCAGTGAATCGACTATCGCCTGCGACATGTAAGCGCCCTTTGCGGCCGCGAAATCCGCGTACGCCTGGTCGATGCTCACATTGTCGACTACTACTTTCTTGATCAGCTCCTTCTTTAGCGCTGTCAGCTGATCGTTGTACAGGGAAAAGGCCTCTGTACTGTAGGGCAGGTCTGCCATTTTGCTGTTGGTGTTGAAAATCTCGAGGGATTCCGCCTGTTTCGGCGTGATGCTGCCCGCACCGGGATTATTCGTAAGCGGAACTACCGCCAGCATGTGATCTATGTGGTTCTTGGAGAAGTTGTCCATTGTGGGATTAAATGTCCACAGCTCTTCAACAGCACCGCCGTCGAGCATTGTCTCGAGGAAGTACTTGTAAACTCCGGAAGGGTTCGTGCATGTGGATGTTATGCACCACACGGGAGCCACACGCTCAAGGTAAGCGCCTGTCTCCTTAAGCGGCGGCATAGCCACCAGCTCGCCGTCCTTTTCGGCCTTTTCAAGGTTGTTTTTCAGAGTCTGTGCCCAGGTGCCTGCCCAGTAGGTGAATACGCCGTATTCATCATCATAGAACTTGTTTCGGCAGGTACCGGTACCGTTTTCGGTAACATCTTTGTCGATATAGCCCTTGGAATAAGCATCACGCAGCCTTTCCAGCGCGCCGTGCATTGCATCCTCGGTAAAGCCGTCGGCCCATGTGCCGTCAGCTTTCTGGTAGAAAGAAGGGTAAGCATCCTGATAGAACTCAGGAAGGTAGTTGATGTACGGAGCCTCATTGTTGATGAGTCCCGCCGCAGAAACGCCGTAGGTATCACCGTCTACCCCATTTCCGTCAGGGTCGCCCGTGGTGAATGCCTCAAGCATAGTCATATATTCGGCATAGGTCGTAGGCACACTAAGGCCAACGTTATCAAGCCATTTCTGCTTGATGTACGTTACACAGCCGTTACCGCGCGTAGGCGAAATGCCGTAAAGCTTGTTTTTTATGCGAAGTCCGTCAACAAGCCCGGTTGTCCCTGCAGCTTTTACGCGCTTTTCAAGCTCTGAACCAGAATAATACTCCGAAATATCCGCCAGCATATTTTTAGCGGCATAGGTCGTATAGTAGGTAGAGCTCAAAACAAGAACATCCGGAAGGTTGCCCGATTCGAAAGCCTTTGTGACTTCGTCATAGTAAACGTCATGTTCCGGCTGGATGATCACAAGATCGATCCCGGTCAGGGCTTCCCATCTGGCCTCAAACTCGTCCCTGCCCTTATCCACGCCGATCAGCGTACCGTCGACCATCATGGTGATCTGCTTCGGTTTTTCGTAAGCAGGGGCAGCTTTTGCAGTAGTTCCGCGTACAGCTTTTCGAGCTGTGGGTGCATAATCCCCTGAGCAGGCCGTAAGCATAACAGCCGCCAGCAGCAGCGAAACTATTCGGAGTAACTTTTTCCCGTTCATAGTGCCTCCAATCCATATATAGTTTTTCCCGCGACTGCTCCCTATCAGCAGGAGCGCGATTTTTACTGCGCCTGTGTCAAAAAAACAGGAACGCGGTGCATCCCACCTTTTGACATTATATCACGTTTTATGGATTTTTTAAACAGGAAAATGAAAAATATACCGGTAGATGTATCTTAATATTCGAAAACCCACGGGGACGGTTCTCAGGGTCAAAAATGACCCGAAAAACCATCCCCGTGGTTGACAGAATATCCAAAAACAGTATTATTCACTTTCGCCCGTTCAAGAACCGCATCTTGCCGGATACGTCCTTCTTGGGCTTGTCTCCCACTCCAACGTAACACCCCTTCAGATCGGCAGTCATCTGGGCTGCGCACTCCGGACACCACCTTCCGGATCTGATGTCACAGCCGCACCTCTCGCATTTTATGAAAACAGGCGAATTTTCCGGGATCTCAAGCATTCCGTCGCGCAGATACTGCTGGATCATGGACTCCTTAAGGCCCGTCGCCTCGCATATCTCGTACATATTCGCTGCGCCGTGCTCGTTTAAGAACTCCTTCACACGCTGCCGGTTTTCCTCGTCAATAACCCTGCATTCCTGACAATACATACTTCCAAAGCCCGGATACGTGAACAACCGCTTACACCTTAAACAAACCTCTGTTGATGCTGCCATAAGCCGCTCCTTTCCCTGTACGCATCTGTATGATGTTATATTCTACTCCTTTCTGCGATATTTTTAAAGATATTTATAACCATCCCCCGGGTTGCCCTTGTATCTTTTGAATCAACAAAGCAACAGCCCCCAAAAGCATAAACCTTTTGGGGGCCGTCACTTTGTTGCCGGTATTGTTGTTTTTGTTTCCGGCTCTTATTATTTCAGATCATACGCCTCAATGTCCGCCCAGTACAGGAACATACTGTAATCCTCACATCCGTTGAATATCAGGCTTTCTATCTGTTCTTTGTTCATAAGGACGTTCAGTGTGTCAGGAAAATATATGTTTTCGAATGTGTCTAACCAGTATGCATCCTGTCGCTGAAATCTGAGCATATACTCAACACCTGCTATTTCCTTCAGTGCCTTTGTCGGGCCAAGGCCAAACTCCATCCCACACCCCATGCGTTCGTCCACGGTGTTCTCAATAAAAGCACTGTAGGCGCGGTTAAAAGCATCAAGTTTTTCAATGGCTTTAAGATATTCCTCGTATTCACCGGACGTATGGTTCTGCCTGAAGTATTCCGAAAAAACATCGAGAGGATCTTTATCTGCAGCGGCAAAACTCTTGTCCATGTATACGTCATTAAACCACTTTGAATACTCTTCCAAGTACACCTTTATCGCCTCATCGTTTTCGAAATATTCATGGTTCTGAGCAAAGTTCCTGCCCTCAAAGATGAACGGATCATCAAGGTTAAATATCGACATATAGGAGTTAATCTTTCTGTATGCGTCAAGCCGGATCACCATCTTTACCGGGAAGTATACATCCGGATCCGTGCATTCCCTGAGCGCTTTCTCAAGAGAAGGCTGCATGATCTTTACTTCACCTGTTGCGGCGGTTTTGGGAAGCGCGAAAGCGTCCGGTTCGGCAGCTTTGTAGATGTTCTGCAGGGCCTTGGGGACCTCGGGTTCAAATTCAGATCTTAGTGCGGGCATAATGCTAAAGAACATATCTCTATATCCATCGCCTTCGCCATAGCCTGTTTCGCTATTTGATCCTGTGAAAAGACGTTTCATCGTGGCTACATCCGAGATGACTACTGCTTCTCGTTGATCAATTGCATTGGGATATGCCTCAAGCCCAAGATTACGTAATACTTTAACCATTTCCGATTGAAGTAATTCTGTAGACCCTGTGATTCCGGTTTTTTTAACAGTAAACGCACACTTGGCTTCTTCTCCAAATAAGCTGTAATAGGCGGGATAAGGGAAAGTGTGGTTAGTATAATTCACATCATCCAAATATAAAAAATCATAACCCGGAAATGGTTCTTCCTCAGTTGCTACGTAGAAATGAACCTCATCAAGCGGTGTAGCGTATTTTTGCTTTACTGATGCCAAAACAGGCATTTCTACCTCTATCACCTTAGCCTGAGCTGTTACAGATTCAACATCCGTTTCTTCACTACCTGTTTCGGTTACTATATTGTTTGCAGATTTGTTCTCATTATCAACAGGTGCTACATCCTCACTCTTTGCGCCGCACGCAGAGAGAACAAAAATGGCACTCATTATCAAAGCAATCAGTTTTTTTCTCATGATCTTTACCTCCGGCAAATTGTCTTCTTCAATCTACCCCTTATACGACATAGACGGGTAAATAGTTGCAAGTTATTAAAAAAAACCTGCAACCGAAGTTGCAGGCCGTAATCCTATCGGGACTGATCCCATTATTCATCTATTGCATTATCATGGCCCTGCCAGATGATCAAGTAGCCATATTTACTGCTTGCAGGGAATTCTGAGATCTGTTCGGGCGTAAGAACTCCGGTGATCGAAGTCCATCCGTCTTCACGTTCCTCAAGTTTCACATCAAGTCCAAGAGATTTAAGTCGCTCAACTTCGTCCGTATGAACGTTTTTGGTCAACTCCCGGATCTTTGTCCGGCTGCCGTCCAACTCATCAATTAGCTCAAGATATTCCTTGTGAGCCGCCATAAGTTCATTGTATTCAGCCTCCGGCATCT
>JAGDCQ010000076.1 GCA_017958465.1 Lachnospiraceae bacterium | reverse complement strand
GATAGCAATCGACGGCAGGGAGATCCCGCAGGAGGAGATGTTTGCAAAGGGCAGGCTCTTTAACTACGGCACAAAGCAAAACTGGCTGTGGATGATAGTTGCAGTGGCCGATATCCCCGCCGGGGAGCGGCTCTTCACCATAAGAGCCAAAGCCTCGGAATTCAAGGTAGACAGAGTCTATCTCTCAAAAACCGAAGAATGGCCCCCGGTCGACGCCCTCTGGAAAGAGTCCGAGAGAAGATGAAAAAGTACCCCTAGCCGGTCATTTTCGCCGTTAGGGGTACATTTTTGATTTCATTTTCAAGCTTCCGAAGAAACTCTTGTACCCCTGGCCAGGCATTTACGCCGCTAGGGGTACACTTTAGATTTCATTTTCAAGCTTCTGAAGAAACTCTTGTACCCCTGGCCGGGCATTTACGCCGTTAGGGGTACATTTTTGATTTCATTTTCAAACTTCCGAAGAAACTCTTGTGCCCCTAGCCGGGCATTTACGCCGCTAGGGGTACATTTCTTGCTAAAACAACGGGATACTAACACTTTCTCTCGCGGAAAACGCTCGGGGGGAGGCCGCAGGGTGCTTTTCGGGGATATAAGCGCCGTCGGCGCTTAACGAACGCAAGCCATAGGCGCAGCGTGAGTTTAGCGTCCGCTACTTGGCGCGCTTTAAGGCGCGAGCCGGCCCCGAAAAGCACCCTGCGGCCACCTCTTCCGGGCGTTTTCCGCGCCCATTAACTAGTCCCCTGCTGCCGCCTCCCCTCGTTCGTTTTCCGCGCCCATTAACTAGTCCTACGCGGCCTCCACCAGCAGCGGCTTCTCACTCTTGTACGCCGACTCCTTCCTGAAAGCCGACGGCGACTTCCCAACAAACTTATTAAAAGTCCTGTTAAACTGCGAAAAACTGTTAAACCCGCAATTAAACGCAATATCCGTGATAGGCGTATTCCCAAGCACAAGCTGCGCCTGGGCGTTTCGCACCCTAGTCATCTGAATATAATTCGTAAGCCCAAACCCCGTGACCTTCTTAAACTGGTGCGAGAGGTAGCTTCCCGATAGATAAAACTCTGAAGCCAGCCCCTCAAGCGAAAGGTCCTCTGCGTAATGCCGGTGGATATAAGCCGTGATCTTATACATCTTCTCCGTAACATTATCAAAATCCGCATTATTCGAGTAAATATTCTTGTTCTTAAACGAATAGATAAGCCCGAGAAACTCAAGAAACCTGTTGTGGATCAAAAGATCGCTCAAGGTATCGGGCGACTGCGAAAGCTGAAAGATCCCGTTAAGCTTCTCAAAAACAAGCCTCTGATACTTTCCCTCAAACCTGTAGATAGGCACCTTCTCGTTAAAAATACTGTAGATAGCCTTCATGCTCCCTTCAAGCTGCGCAGGCTCTTTAGGTAGATGAAACTGGATGATCAGACGCTTGCAGGGGGCACCCTCCGGGTACTGGGTCCTGTGGAGGAGAGAGGGGCGGAGAGCCACGATATCGCAGCAGCGAAGATTATACCAGGAACCGTTGATAAGGTGGCCCGCGTTATCCGCAAGCAGGATACAAAGCTCATAAAAAGTATGGAAATGCTGGAACTCCATATTTATCTTGTAAGAGCGCTCGTCGTAATCGAAAAAATAAAAGAACTGGTCCGACGGCCGCCCGATCTCTATCTTGTACTCCTGATCATACAGTACCAGGTTATCAATAAGTATCGACATATAACATCCTCCATACATTGCATATTTTGCTCGAATTGTGAAACCTCACACTTTTTGCTTTTTGAAGAAACGGGATATTGCACTTCTTGTTTGAAAAAGCAGCAGCCCCTGACACAACACTAGCCTATTTGTCATATTTGTAAGCATTTACAACACGAATTTGTTCAAAATGAACAAAAGAATTAAACAAAACCGAAAGTATATGTTTGTTTTTTCGCAACCATAATACCACATGACAGCAAAAAATGCAATGTGTTTAAAAAGTGAACAACAGATGCGTAGAATCACAGGGGGTGATTTGGTAATCTTGCCTTAAGATGAGTTCCAAACAAATCATCTGACACCAAAAGGAGGTATTTATTTAATGAAAAGACCATTCAAAAAAGTGTTAACTCTCATTGTTGCGCTCACTATGGTTGTTTCTTGCTTTGCAGCCTGCGGTAAGCAGCCTACGGCTACAAACGCACCGTCCGGTGCTCCTACAAGCCCGGCAAATCCCACAAAAGCTCCCGATGATTCAACACCCGCTCCGACAGAGCCCTTAAAGGACACTTTCGGCGAGTCTCCCGAGCTTGCAAAACTTGTTGCTGATGGGAAGCTTCCCAAAGTAGAAGATCGTATCCCCGTTAAGGACGACCTTTTCGTTGAGCGTAACGACGCTACAGGAAAAGCACTTGAGATCGGCGCTTACGGCGGCATCATCAATCTTGGACCTGCAGGCGGCAGCTGGGGCCTTTCAAGACCTACTCTTGAGAGCATCATCCGTTACAACACAGACGGTACCTACTACCCCAACGTTATCAAGTCCTTCGAGTACAACAACGACTACACAGTATGGACCTTCCACTTAAGAGAAGGCATGAAGTGGTCTGACGGCGAAGACTTCAACGCAGACGACATCACATTCTGGTACTACTGCGTACATCTTACCAACTTTGACGGTAAGAAGAGCTGGACAGCACTTCACGACGGCGATGAGGACTTCGCTGTTCTTAAGAAAGTAGATAACTACACAGTTACCTGGACATTCAAGAATCCCAAGTATCCCGCAGACTTCATCGAAAACGGTGACTTCAAGTGGTGCTGGGCTCCTGAGCACTACCTTGCAGATATGATCCCCAACGCAGGTTCTTACCCGGCTGTTGAGAACGAATACTACAAGGCAAATACCATTACCGACGAGCAGGCTCTTGCAAACGCAAAGGCTAAGAATATCGATTCCGGTACAGTTAAGGACCTTGGCAAGGCTATCTCCTACAACTCTTGGAACGTAGCAGGTATCCCTCAGCTCAACTCCTTCGTGCTTTCGACACAGGAAGGTAACAACAATAAAGATGCAGATCTTTGCATCATGGAAAGAAATAAATACTTCTGGAAAGTTGATGCCAAGGGCAACCAGCTTCCTTACGTAGAAGCACTCCACTTCCACAAGACAAGTGCTGATGGACAGGATCTTCTTATGTTCCGTTCCGGCGAGATCGATATCGTAGAGATCGGTATGCAGGATATCGCTTCAACACTTGCAGACCTTGGCTCGGCAGCTTACCTTCGTACTTTTGCAAGTACAAGCTGGGGCTCGAACCAGATCACATTCAACTACACAACAACAGATTCCAACTACGCTAAGCTCTTTGCAAACAAGGACTTCAGACAGGCTATGTCTATCTGCGTTGACAGAAAGCAGGTTTCCGAACTTCTTACAGACGGTTTCCTTGAGGCTTACCAGTGTGCACCGAGCGAAGGTAATTTCGGTTTCGATGCTGAGTGGGGCGCAAAGTGGACCAATTACGATGTAGCAGAAGCAAAGAAGCTCTTTGAGGCTTGCGGCCTTAAGATGGGCTCCGACGGCTTCTACACATTTGCTGACGGTACACCTTTAATGCTCACATTCCTTACCTACGACGGAACACAGGATACTTCTTACCCTGTATTCGAGCAGTACTTCAAGGCTGCAGGCATCAACTGCGCTATGAAGAACCTTGAAGTAGGCGCATTCGATACTCAGATCGATAACAACGACTGGATCGCAGTAATGGGTCCTCATACCTCCATCGGCGGTCTTTCACTTAAGTCACGTGTGGCTCCTTTCGTTCCCATTGCACAGGCAGCAGAGTGGTACGGCGAGTACGGCACATACTACCAGACAAACGGCGAGCAGGGCGTTAAGCCTGAAGGCGACATGGCTAAGCTTGTTGAGCTCTATGAGCAGTGGAACAGCACACCCGACACAGCTAAGCGCGACGAGATCGCTCTTAAGATCTATGAGATCCACAAAGAAAACCTCTGGTCCATCGCATACCTTGAAGCAGCTGGTACCTATGCTGTTGTTAACTCTGTAATTAAGAACTACGCAGACAATCTTGTAAGTGATGACCTTTATCAGTACGCTAACATCGTACACTATGAGGTTCTCTACAAAGCTCAGTAATCTCGGGCACTAATGGAACTTTTCCGGAGACGTGGGATAGTCTCACGCCTCCGGATTTTTTAAGAAAGGATGCTCCTAATGGAAGAAAATACTAACATTATGGAAAGCGAGACAGCGGCGAATCCAAAGAAAACTTTCTGGGAAGGTTTAAAAGACTTCTTTGGAAAAGATCTTGTACGTTATATCGTGAAGCGTGTATTTATGTTCATTCCGACATTGATCCTCATCTCGATACTGGTTTTCTTCGTTATCCAGCTTCCTCCCGGAGACTATGTTTCCGCACATATCGCAAAGCTTGCCACGGAAGGTGAATACGTGGATGCCGACTACGCCCGCGAGATGCGTGAGGACTACGGCCTCGACCTCCCTGTATGGCAGCAGTATATCAAATGGGTGAAGGATATCATCTGGACCCCTACGGATTCGACTTATTACAGGCTTTATCATTCACACCACAACTGGAAGTTCTCTTTTGCATACGGCCGTGATGTCTGGAGCGTCATTAAAGACAGGCTCGGGCTCACCATCGGCGTAACCGCCATAATCATGCTCTTCCAGTATCTTGTTTCAATACCTATAGCGGTCTATGCCTCTACCCACCAGTATTCCGCGGGAGACTACATATCCGCTGTGTTCGGTTTTATAGGTACTGCGGTACCAAACTTTATCCTGGCAATTATACTGATGTATCTCTCGTACAAGTGGACAGGCAACGCAAACGTCGGTCTGTTCAGTTCGGAGATGCTTGAAAACGGTATTCATCTATACAATTTCGGCGAATTCCTCAAGCGTATGATCATCCCTATCATCGTTATCGGGACCAGCGGCACCTGCGGCATCATCCGTTCGGTACGTGCCCAGATGCTGGACGAGACTGCAAGGCAGTACACCCTTACCGCAAGGGCAAAGGGCGTTTCCGAGCGCAAGATCGTTATGAAATACTGCTTCAGGGCAGCCATGAACCCTACGGTTTCCGGCCTTGGCGGCGTTCTTTCAAGCCTTTTTTCAGGGTCAACCGTTACAGCAATGGTACTTAACATGCAGATCCAGGGTCCTGTGCTCTATAAGGCACTCCAGTCCCAGGATATGTACCTTGCGGGCGCAATCGTCATGATCCAGGCGATCCTTGTCGTTATCGGTATCCTTCTTTCGGATATCGCACTCGCATTCCTCGATCCAAGGATCCGCTACTCGGGAGGTAACAGATAATGGCTAAAAAAATGAAGTCAAAAGAAGATTATTACTTAGCCTCCCAGTGGACGCTCATGTTCCGTAAACTGAGGAAACACAAGCTTGCCCAGGTTTCGCTCCTTATCCTTGCGATCCTTTACATCGGCGCGATCTTTGCGGATTTCCTTGCACCTTACGGCCTTGAGGAGTTCAACGGTACCTACCGTAACTGCGATCCCACGGCGATCCACTCAAAATACGAAGGTGAAAATGTAGGTCTTCACGTTTATGCCCTTAAGAAGACCATTGATAAAAAGACGTTCCAGGTAACACTTTCCGAGGATACTTCGGAATATTATCCCGTTAAGTTTTTCGTACACGGAACAGAATACAAGATCCTTGGCCTCTTCAAGTGCGATCTGCATCTGTTCGGCCTCGGGGAGGGCAGCAAAGGCGGCACCGATGCAAGGATAATGCTCTTTGGCGCAGATTCCCTCGGGCGTGATATTTTCTCCCGTGTGCTCCTTGGAGCCAGGATATCCCTTTCAATGCCCTTTGCAAGCGCCATCATAAGCTTCTTCCTTGGTATCGCCATCGGCTCCATTTCAGGATATTTTGGCGGTGCGGTGGACATGGTGATCCAGCGTATCATCGAAGTTATCGGTGCCGTTCCGCAGATCCCTTTGTGGATGGCACTTTCGGCAGCGATCCCTCCCGGGATCTCCACCATCAAGATGTACTTTTTCATGACCCTTATCCTGTCCTTCATCAACTGGACGGGTATGGCCAGGATAGTGCGAGGAAAGTTCCTTTCCCTTAAAAACGAGGATTACGTTATGGCTGCGAGGCTTTCGGGCGTTTCGACCTGGAAGATCATCTGGAAGCACATGGTGCCCGGCTTTATGAGCTACCTGATCGTTTCCATGACCCTCGGTATTCCGGGTTCTATCGTCGGCGAGACTTCAATGTCGTACCTCGGACTCGGTATCAAGAGCCCTGCAACAAGCTGGGGCGTGCTCCTTCAGGAAGCAAGCACCGTTACAGACGTTGCGCTCCATCCCCACAAGCTTATCCCCATCATTTTCGTAACGATCACAGTACTTGCTTATAACTTCCTTGGCGACGGCCTTCGCGATGCAGCCGATCCGTACAAGTAAAACAGGAGGATCTATGAAAGATAACAATATACTTGAGATAAAAGACCTCCATATCGACATAAACATGATGGAAGGCAAGCTCACGCCTGTGCGCGGTGTAAGCTTCGACATCAAAAAAGGCGAGACTCTCGGCCTTGTAGGCGAGAGCGGCTGCGGTAAGTCCATCACCTGTAAAGCGATCCTCGGTATCAACGATAAAAAGTGTGTTCCGCACGGGCAGATAATGTTCGACTGCGAGGAT
>JAGDCQ010000075.1 GCA_017958465.1 Lachnospiraceae bacterium | reverse complement strand
CTTCTGGATCTCTTCGGGAGTTGTGGGAACGAACTCGTGGAGAGGCGGATCCAGGAAACGGATGGTAACAGGGTTGCCTTCCATAGCGAGGAACAGCTTCTCGAAGTCGCCCTGCTGGAGAGGAAGGATCTTTGCAAGAGCAGCTTCACGCTCTTCAAGGGTGTCGGAGCAGATCATTTCGCGGAATGCGTCGATCCTGTTGCCTTCGAAGAACATGTGCTCTGTACGGCAAAGGCCGATGCCTTCTGCGCCGAGCTCGCGTGCCTTCTGTGCATCCTTGGGAGTATCTGCGTTCGTGCGGACTTTAAGTCTGCGGTACTTGTCTGCCCAAGCCATGATGCGGCCGAACTCACCTGCGATGGTAGCGTCAACCGTGCGGATAGCGCCATCGTAGATATAACCTGTTGTACCGTCGAAGGAGATCATATCGCCTTCTGTATATGTCTTGCCGTTAAGCTCGAATGTCTTCTCGGCTTCGTTCATCTTGATGTCGGAGCAGCCGGATACGCAGCAGCTTCCCATACCACGTGCAACAACGGCAGCGTGTGATGTCATACCGCCGCGAACTGTAAGGATACCCTGTGCGGCCTTCATACCTTCGATATCTTCAGGACTTGTCTCAAGACGTACGAGAACTACCTTCTCGCCGCGGGCTGCCCAGCTCTTTGCATCTTCAGCAGTGAAGACTATCTTGCCGCAAGCTGCACCGGGAGCGGCACCAAGAGCCTTGCCCATAACGCGTGCGCGTGCAACTGCGTCCTTATCGAACTGAGGATGAAGGAGGGTGTCAAGGTTTCTCGGATCGATCATCGCAACAGCTTCTTTTTCTGTGCGCATACCCTCATCAACAAGGTCGCAAGCGATCTTGAGGGCTGCCTGAGCTGTTCTCTTGCCGTTACGTGTCTGCAGCATGAAGAGCTTGCCGTGCTCAACGGTGAACTCCATATCCTGCATGTCGCGATAGTGATCCTCGAGGATCTTGCAAACGTTCTTGAACTGAGCGAATGCCTCGGGGAACTTCTCTTCCATTTCGCTTATCTTCATAGGTGTACGAACACCTGTAACAACGTCTTCGCCCTGTGCGTTTGTAAGGAACTCACCAAAGAGGCCCTTCTCGCCGGTAGCGGGGTTACGTGTGAACGCAACACCTGTACCGCAATCGTCGCCCATATTACCGAAAGCCATCATCTGTACGTTAACGGCTGTTCCCCATGAATAAGGGATGTCGTTGTCACGACGGTATACGTTTGCTCTGGGGTTGTCCCATGAACGGAATACGGCCTTGATAGCTTCTTTGAGCTGAACCTTGGGATCATCCGGGAAATCTGCGCCGATCTTTGCCTTGTACTCAGCTTTGAACTGGTAAGCAAGCTCTTTAAGATCGTCAGCGTCAAGCTCTACGTCCTGTGTAACGCCCTTGCGAAGCTTTAATGCGTCGATGAGCTCTTCGAAATATTTCTTGCCGACTTCCATAACAACGTCCGAGAACATCTGGATGAACCTGCGGTAGCAGTCCCATGCCCAGCGGGGGTTGTTCGACTTTTCAGCAAGTACGTTAACTACTTCTTCGTTAAGACCAAGGTTGAGAATTGTATCCATCATACCGGGCATAGATGCGCGGGCGCCGGAACGTACGGAAACGAGGAGCGGGTTCTCCTTGTCGCCAAACTTCTTTCCGGTCATTTCTTCCATCTTTACGATGTACTCGTCGATCTGACCCTGGATTTCGTCATTAATCTGTTTGCCATCCTCATAATACTGAGTGCAGGCTTCTGTTGTGATGGTAAAGCCCTGCGGAACGGGGAGACCGATGTTGGTCATCTCTGCGAGGTTCGCACCCTTACCGCCAAGAAGGTTACGCATGTCGGCATTGCCTTCTTTGAATAAATAGACCCATTTTTTAGCCATTTTCTTTCCTCCCGGAATAATTTGCCCACCAAAAAGAACGTAAAAAAATGTATTTTTGAGAACAAAAATAGAACGTCTTCTGTGAGCCGCAAAAATATTATATCACATAATGTAATGTTTTCAAGAAATTTTTGTCGTTTTCGCAAAAAAGGTTTTACACTGATCTCTTTTTTCTTCTGTTCTTCTCCAGATACATCTCGCGGTCGGCTTCTTCGATCCATTTCTCGATGCCGCGCCCTTCCTTCATATCCGCCACAGCATACCCGAGGCTTATCCCCAGCTTATACGGGAGTTTCTGCAGCTTCTCGTTCTCCACGAGCCTGTCGTTTAGGCGATGCTTCATCTCTTCCCAATAGCCTTTATCCGTGTTGTCGGACAGGATCACAAATTCATCCCCGCCGTATCTGATAACAAGCTCATTTTCCTTAAGCGCCTCAGTGATCGTGCTCGCAACGGTACAGATAGCATTGTTCCCCGCCAGATGCCCGTACGTGTCGTTGATACTCTTAAGACCGTCCATATCAGCCATCACAACGGTAAAGCTGTCCTTAACCTCGTAATCGCTCCCGAAACGTTTCAGGGCAAACCTGTTGAACAGACCTGTCATCTGATCCTGCATATGCAGGCGGTCCAGCTCCTTAATGATATTCTGCAGCACAGCCTTCCTGTGCAGGTTTTCGATGCTGCTGCCTATGCTTTCCTGGCAGATCCTGTAGTTGTAAAGATCCACAGGAACATAATCGTTGAGGAACACCATATACCCATAATCCCGGGTCAGATGGTGGATCGGGAGCACCATAAACATATCTCCCGCCTTTTCCTCCACGGGAACAGTTTCCGACAGCTTGAACGGAATATTTGAAACAGGGCCTGTGCGCCTGGAGTTCCCGGCGATCACCATCATCTCGTCATCATAAACAAGATCCTTGTCCGCCTCCCTCGGGTCCGGCACGTCGTTCAGGATATAAGGGATATCCCGATTGTTCAGGCAGCAGAAATACCCGCTGCAGCCCACGCCGCGCATCATATCGCCAAGGGCCTCCGAGAACTGGTCCATCGTCTCCACTTTCTCCAGGGAGTCGTTAAAGTGCATCATACTGCTGATCTGGGAGCCCATCTCGATCTTTGACAGTGTCTGCTGCTGGTAAACGTCACGGAAAGCGCTCTCCAGCAAGTTGTCCGTGCTGTGCCCGCAGCTGTAGCCCTCCCGGACTACCCCTTCGTAGGTCGTCTCAAGCGGCACATCTTCACCGTTTATAAGGGCTTCCACGAGATCGCAGGCTATGCGCGCCGCCGTCTCATCCATTCTGTCGATACCGGTGATGTCGGGCCTGAAAAGCATACTGTTCCTGCTGTAGTTCATAGATGCGATAAGCAGATCTTCAGGGACCTTCACGCCCCTCTTTTCTGCCTCCATAATAAGTCCGATGGCACAAACATCATGCACACAGATAACGGCTTCCCCGTCAGGCACGCCGTCCTGTCCGAAAAACCGCTTATAAAGATTTCTGCCGTCCTTTACGGAAACACGGCTGTAGACGATCCTGTTCTCGTCAAACGGGATCTTATGTTTTTTAAGGACATCAACATAAACCTCAAGCATCTTCTTGGAGATGAGGTTATTTTCGTTCAGCGCAAGATTGATCTTACTGCATTTATGGTCGTTGATAAAGTGTTCGAGCAGTTGTCTCCCGGCATTTTCGATGGCGAGGTTCACAGACGGCACACCGTCTACCGAAAGATTGATGGTCACAAGGGGGATGTTGCGCTTTTTAATGCGCTCGGCAATAAGCCCGGTAAGCACCTCGCTTCCCAGGTTCGCCTCCATGATGCAGCCGTCAAGGTCCATGGTGTCAAGAAGACTGTAGTCCGCGGGCTCGCCGTGCACAAAATCCATCTTCTCGTAGTAAACACCGTAATTGGTTATCACATAGAGAACATAGTTCCCCATTTCCTTTATCTTTTTATGAACAGCAAGAATCATATTTCTGTGCCGTTCAAAGTTTGAAGCGCTAATAACAAGCGCGATCCTTAAGAGTTTTCCCATAGTTGCCCCCGCCGTGCAGACCAACGTTCTGCACTCTGTTTAATTATATTTCGTAGGGGGACCGTTGTCAAGAAAACGGATACAAATTATCGGCTATTACAATAAATTTGTATCGTTTTTATTTGGGAACCGGGAACGCAAAGACCGCAGGTTCTGCCTGCGGTCTTCACACAAAAGCGCCTATAACCGTACTTCGGCGCTGCGGCTCGGAAACCGGTTTCCCGGGCCCCTCCCCAAGTTTTCGACAGGCTGATAAAAATGGAGTCATCTTCTGAACATTAAACCCTTATTCAACAAGTAAATAACCGATGATCAATAACACAAACAATAAACCTTCGGATAAACGGAATAACCGGAGCTTGTCTTTGTAGGATAAAGTTTCAGTCCTGTCCGGATAGAAAGGTGTCAGTCTTCCACCTCAAACTCAAATGTCTGGTTGTACTTGTCCAGCGCGATCTGCATAGCTGCGATCTCTGCGTCGGTCCGCTCGTACTCGCTCTTCACCAGCTCCAGATCGTAGTTGATGTACTCGTACTCAGGAGCGGTTTTCCTCGTTGTAAAGGCTCCCGAGTTGATCCTTCTTTTCTCCTCGCGCTTGCGCATGATATCCAGTACAGACTTGCGCCTGCTAAGCTGCGCCATCTTAACAAGGATCTGGTCGATGGTCATGGAAACGCCGTCCACATCGATAGAGTTGTTAACGTTGTTTAAGTTTATAGCGTGCTTGATCTTCACGATCTTAGCGTCGATAGCCGCTATCTCACCGGCAACCTTCGCATAGTCGTACTCCGGGATAACAGGCTCTTCATCGGTAGCAGCGATATAGGTACTGCACTCCTGCTCCTTATTTGCCCAGAATTCCTTATCTTCCTGAAGTTTCTTCAGGACCTTGTTTGCGTATGCGGATGTCATTTTAGCCATATACTTTCCCTTCCTTTTCCCTTTGTTTGCCTTCGAAAACGGACCAAGCCCGTTTCTGCGGCTGACCAGTGTATATAATACCACCTTTAGCGTAAAAACGCAATAAACCGGCGGTTAACACCCCTCGGACCCTGCAAGGATCATAATAAAAACTCTATCCGCCCATAAATATCCTTAAAGTCGACAGCGCATTTCCCATCCCAGATACCGACAGGAACCTTGTCATCAAAGGTATATTCCGCAGGCAGGTCGTTTTTTTCAAACAGGTATACATAGACGCACATTTCTTCAGGGTCGATGATCCAGTATTCCCTCACACCCGCCTTTTTGTATTTCAGCAGTTTTTTGACCATATACCGGAGTCCGTTTGCAGGTGAAAGTATCTCAACAATAAGATCCGGAGCCCCGACAACGCGTGGTCTTGTCATCTTGCTGCGATCACAGACGACAAAAACATCCGGTTGGACAACAGTCTTATCATCACGATCGAGCTGAACATCGGCAGGTGCAATAAACACAACGCAGGAGCCCTTATTTGATACTATGTGGCTGTCAAATGCCTTTGCGATCTCAAACGCGATCCTTTGATGCACAAGTGTTGGGGAAGCCATATCGTAAAAAACGCCATCTATCAGTTCAACCCTGACATCATTGGGAAGCGCAAGATAGTCTTCCAAAGTACGTCCGCTCTTTTCGGGTTTAAATGCGCTTGTTCCTTTTGTCATACCATAAAGAGGCCCGGACTCTGTTACACAACCGGCACCCGGACCCGCGGGATTGCCGGACGTATACGAACTGCCTGACTCTGCTCTTACTCTTTCAAAGGCAGCAGAAAGCGCTTTGATCGTATCCTGCCGCGGGACCTTTGTCACACCGGCGAAAAACTTCTGTACAGTACTGAGAGGCACACCCGATATTTCCGCTATGTGTTCACAAGTGAATCCGTACAATTCTTTCATTTTCAACAGCTCGGACAGTTGCATACCCCACCTCCTTTTTTCTTATTATATTCCATATTTATTCCATTGTCAAGTAGATTTTGCCTTTTCCATTCCACTTTTATTCCGTTTTATAATCGAATAATACGACCGCTGTACGTTCCCCGGATCATGGTATCAAACGTACCCGGCCTCCGACAGGCAGTGCAGCCGGGTGCCGCCGGACAGCGGGCCCGGTCAAAAAAAGCGGTCTGCATCATCTGCAGACCGCAAAATATCACATATTCAAACTAAACCCAGGCAAAACATCAGAACGCCAGTTTTTCTTCAAGATAAGCCTTAAGATCTTCGATCTTCACTCTCTCCTGCTCCATGGTGTCGCGCTCGCGAACCGTTACACAGCCGTCATTCTCCGAATCAAAATCGAAAGTTACGCAGAAAGGAGTACCGATCTCATCCTGACGGCGGTATCTCTTACCGATATTTCCTCTGTCGTCGAACTCGCAGTTCCAGTACTTAGAAAGCTCGGTATAGATCTTCTCAGCGCCCTCGTTCAGCTTCTTAGAAAGCGGAAGAACACCAACCTTAACAGGTGCAAGAGCCGGATGGAAATGAAGGACAGTACGCACATCGCCGCCCTCAAGAGTCTCCTCGTCATAAGCAGCGCACAGGAATGCCAGCGTTACGCGGTCTGCACCAAGCGAAGGCTCAACAACGTAAGGGATGTACTTCTCGTTGGACTCATCATCGAAGTAGCTCATATCCTCCTTCGATACGTTCTGGTGCTGTGTGAGGTCGTAGTCTGTTCTGTCTGCGATGCCCCAAAGCTCGCCCCAGCCGAACGGGAACAGGAACTCGATATCGGTGGTTCCCTTAGAGTAGAACGCAAGCTCAGCGGGATCATGATCGCGAAGCCTCATCTCGTCTTCCTTGATGCCAAGAGACACAAGCCAGTCGCGGCAGAAACCGCGCCAATACTGGAACCACTCAAGGTCTGTGCCGGGCTTGCAGAAGAACTCAAGCTCCATCTGCTCAAACTCACGT
>JAGDCQ010000074.1 GCA_017958465.1 Lachnospiraceae bacterium | reverse complement strand
CGACAACCAGAAGCTTGTAATGCGCGTGCGCTCCGAGTTTGTAAAGCTTGGGGAGATGGCTTCCTTCCTGGAGCCTGAGATCCTTGCGCTGCCTGAAGGCGCTATCGACAGGTTCTACGGCGAAAAGCCGGAGCTTGCCCGATACAAGGTTTATTTGAAGAACGTGCTCAGGACCAAGGAGCATATGCTCTCCCCCGAGATGGAGAAGCTCCTTGCTTCTGCAGGCGATGTGACAGGATCCTGCTCCAACGCCTTTTCGATGTTCAACAATGCGGACCTTGTGTTCCCGGAGATAACAGACGAGAACGGCGAGACTGTGCGCCTGACACACGGACGTTATGTTCCGTTCCTCGAGAGCGCTGACAGAAGAGTGAGGAAAGACGCTTTTGAGGCGATGTACAAGACTTATGCAAGCTACAAAAACATGCTCGCGGCCATCTACACCGGCAACCTTAAGAGCCACCGCTTCTACGCAAAGGCAAGAAAGTACGATACCTGCCTTGAAGCTGCAGTGGACAGGAATGATGTACCGAAGGAGGTTTACACAAACCTTATCGAGGCAGTGCATGCAAACCTTGAAAAGATGTACCGCTACGTGCGCTTAAGAAAGAAGATCCTTGGTCTTGATGAGCTTCATATGTACGATCTTTATACGCCTCTTGTAAAGGATGCGGACGTAAAGATCCCGTTTGATGAGGCTAAAAAGACGGTACTTGAGGCGCTTGCGCCGCTTGGCACGGACTACACCGACGTGATCCGCGAGGGCTTTGAAAACCGCTGGATCGATGTTTACGAGAACGAAGGAAAGCGCAGCGGCGCTTACTCTTCCGGAATCCCGGGGTGCCATCCTTTTGTGCTCCTTAACCATTCGGGCACGCTTGACAGTATGTTCACCCTTGCCCATGAGATGGGCCATGCGATGCATTCGTATCTTTCCCAGAAGAACCAGCCCTATATTGACTCACAGTATGTGATCTTTGTGGCAGAGGTTGCTTCCACCTGCAACGAAGTGCTCCTTGTAAAGCACCTGCTCGCAAAGACTACGGACAAGGTACAGCGCGCATACCTGATCAACCACTTCCTTGAGAGCTTCAGGGGTACGGTTTACCGCCAGACTATGTTTGCGGAGTTCGAGCTTATGACACACACCGCTGTTGAAAAGGGCGAGAGCCTTACACCGGATGTGCTCTGCAAGATGTATCTTGATCTGAACAAGAAGTACTTCGGCGAGGATATCACCGTCGACAGTGATATAGAGATGGAGTGGGCGCGCATCCCGCACTTCTACTACAATTTCTACGTTTACCAGTACGCAACAGGCTTTTCGGCAGCGGTAGCGCTTGCAGAGAAGATCTTAAGCGAAGGGGCTCCCGCAGTTGAAAACTACAAGAAGTTCCTTAGCGGCGGCTGCTCGAAGTCACCTATCGACCTGCTTAGGATAGCAGGGGTGGATATGGCTACTCCCGAGCCTGTAAACGCAGGCTTAAGGCTGTTTGACGAGCTTCTTGGCGAAATGGAAGAGCTGATGAAATAATAGGGCTTTCGCTTACGCCCCATATTTGAAAGAATCGGACGGTTAACAAGTTGGATAAGAAAGAACTTAGAAAAACCGTATATAAGAAAGCAGAAGAGCTTGACGCAGGCTACAAGCAGAACGCCAAGGAGGGCATCTCCAGAAAGGTGCTGGAATCCAAGGCTTTCCGCGATGCCGGAACGGTGTTTGTTTTCCTTAACACTGAAAACGAGCCGGACACCGGACGGATACTTGAGGCTGCAAAAGCAGCCGGGAAGCGTGTCTGCGTTCCGCGCTGCAAGGAGAAGCCATTTATGGACGCTGTGGAGCTGACGGAGGAGACACGGTTTTCCGCAGGAAGCTTCGGGATCAGGGAGCCTGAGAACGGCCGGGTTGTCGCGCCTTCGGACATCGATCTTGCTATAGTGCCCTGTGTGTCTGTAACAGCGGACGGCAGGCGCCTTGGCCACGGCGGCGGCTTCTATGATGCATTCTTAAGCTCTTTGGATGCAGTAAAGATGTGTGTTTGCTTCAAAAAGCTGCTCCTGCCTGACATTCCGGTGACGGAAAGAGATGTCAATATGGACATCGTGATAACGGAGTGACGGGACCGGACGTAAGTTAATAACGATGTATGACCTGAACTGTCATTTTGGCGGTTTAGGTCTTTTTCTTTGACAGAAGGTATCGGATGTCGGGATTTGTACCCTAACCGGCAGAAAACAGCGGTTTGGGGTATGAAAAAGCCACCCGGCGGAAGCACCGGATGGCTTTACGGTCTTTATTGGTGGTTCAAACCCCTCAGTTTACGAAGGTTGAGGGCTCCATGTGTTTCAGTGTATAGGAAACGCTTACGGAAAGCTTCGGCTTTTCCTCATCGAAACGCTTGAGGATACGCTCACCGATCATGGTGCAGTTCTCGTAAGAAGTGGACGGCAGCATGATGATGAACTGGTTGATGCTGTAGCGCGCAAAAACGTCGCCGCTTCGGAGCGTGCTCGCGATAGTGTTCGACATACGGTTCATGGCTTTTGTCTGGTGCGAAACCGCATCCTTCCTTGCTGTGCTCTGAAGCGTTATGAGGCAGAGGAAAACGGAAAGCCCGCTTCTTGCGGCAGCCCTTGCTTCGATCCTGTAAAGGTTCTGGAATACGGAGTATTCGCACTTATAAGCCGAACGCTCGGCATTTTTCTCTTTTAAGTCGTTCTGGATGATGTTGAGGTCGACTTCCGTTGCGTTCTCTGTCTTGATGATCTCCTGGTAGAGATTTGTGAGCTCCTTGGAAGGAGAGAGGCCGAATTTATCGTAGAACATGGTGATAACGGCCTGGTAACGCTGGATCGACTTCTTCTGCTGGCCCGAACGGTAAAGGGCGTCGATAAGGAGGTAGTGGATATGCTCGTCGTAAGGATCGAACATGACTGCCTGGTTGCAGATCTCAACTACTCTGTCGTAAGCACCCTGCCTTGCTAAGAGGTCGCAGTAGTCGTAAACAAGCTTTGTGTATGTGGATTGATAATGTGATGCCAGGGAAACTGCCCAGGTATCGGAATTGTTCTTAGGTAAGAACTCGCCCTTGTAGAGCTCCATAGCCTGCTCGTAGAGGGGCTGGCGCTCGCCGTCCGAAAGTGTGGGCTGCGCAGCCTTTGTGCAGAGGGCCTCAAACATATCGGTGTCGAGATCGTAGGGGATGGAAGTGTTCCAGCCGTAGGAATCCCTTCTGTGGACTATAAGCTTCTGTGACGGGTGGTTTAAGCCGTCGAGAAGGACTCTTGCCCTGTGGAGAAGAGTTTTAAGCGAGTTGAAAGGGTCGTCGCTTTTCTCGTCGGACCAGAGCAGGTCGATAAGAGTGCTCTGGGAAATTTCTTTGTCGTGGAATGCGACAAGATATTCGAGAAGAGTCCAGACTTTTTTGGAGCGGTTATCTTTGTCGGAAATGACATTTCCTTTATAAGTTAAGGAGAACTCTCCAAGCATTTTGATGTGGATAATATCATCCATTTGAATTGCCTCGTTTATTTTTTGACATTTTTAAAAAGTTTTGATTGACATCTTGAAATCGGCGTGCTATTATGAAATGTGCGTTATTGTGGTTTCATGTGCCTATTCACAAATATTATAACATATAATTTGTGAATTGCAAACAAATTCTTTAACGCAAACGACATATAATTTTAAGGAGTGCGCGTCAATGGAAAAGAACAGAATCCATCCTGTCAGGGTCGGTAAAAATGTCAGGATGAGCTATTCGAAGCAGAAGGAAGTTTTGGAAATCCCGAATCTGATTGAAGTTCAGAAAGATTCCTACGACTGGTTCCTCAAGCAGGGGTTGCGTGAAGTTTTCGATGACATTTCACCCATCGAAGATTACAACGGTCACTTGAGCCTCGATTTTGTGGATTATCAGTTGTGCCTTGATGATGTTAAATACAACATCGAGGAGTGCAAGGAACGAGATGCGACCTATGCTGCTCCTATTAAAGTAAAGGTTCGTCTTCATAATAAGGAGACGGATGAGATCACCCAGCACGACATCTTTATGGGCGATTTCCCCATCATGACGGAGACCGGTACGTTTGTCATCAACGGCGCTGAGCGTGTTATCGTAAGCCAGCTTGTCCGTTCCCCCGGTATCTATTATGAAATAACCAAGGATAAGCTTGGAAAGAACCTCTATGCCTGCACAGTCATCCCCAACAGAGGTGCATGGCTTGAGTATGAAACAGACTCCAACGACGTTTTCTACGTACACGTAGACCGTAACCGCAAGGTTCCGATCACTGTCCTTTTAAGGGCTCTCGACGGCGGCGTTTTCGACCGTTCAGAGGATCCCACAAAGGGCTGGAATGTGGACGAAGAGGTTGCAACGGCAACAAATAAGCAGATCACCGAGCTTTTCGGCGAAGAGTTAAAGCTTAAGGAAACGTTCACAAAGGATCCTTCCGAGAATTATCAGGACGGTCTGCTCGAGCTTTACAAGAAGCTCCGTCCGGGTGAGCCTCTTTCCGTGGACAGCGCAGAATCCCTCATCAGGGGTATGTTCTTCGACCAGAGACGTTATGACCTTGCAAAGGTCGGCCGTTACAAATTCAACAAGAAGCTGGCCTTCAGGAACCGTATCGCAGGCCGCACCCTCGCTCAGGATGTTACAGACGGCTTCACAGGTGAAGTTGTTGCAGAAAAAGGCACAGTCATCACAGAAGAGCTTGCGGACGCGATCCAGAACACCGGTATCGCCTATGTTGAAGTTGAGGGCGACGAAAAGGTTGAGCGCGTTCTTTCCAACCGCGCTGTAGACATTACGCACTTCGTTAATATAACAAAAGAAGAAGCAGAAGAGCTTGGTATCAGGGAAAACGTTTATTACTTTGCTCTCAAATACATCCTTGACAACGCTAAGGACCTTAAGGAAACCAAGCGCATGATCAAGAACAACGTTGCAAAGCTTGTTCCAAAGCACATCACTTCATGGGATATCCTTGCATCGGTCAACTACAACATGCACCTTGAATACGGCATCGGTACAAAGGACGATATCGACCACCTTGGCAACCGTCGTATCCGCGCCGTAGGTGAGCTCCTTCAGAACCAGTACCGCATCGGTATGTCCCGTATGGAGCGTGTTGTGCGCGAGCGTATGACTACTCAGGATGCTGAGTCCATCAGCCCGCAGTCCCTTATCAACATCAAGCCCGTAACGGCAGCCGTTAAGGAGTTCTTCGGAAGCTCCCAGCTGTCACAGTTTATGGATCAGCACAACCCTCTCGGTGAGCTTACTCACAAGCGTCGTCTTTCGGCCCTCGGCCCCGGCGGTCTTTCAAGAGAGCGTGCATCCTTCGAAGTTCGAGACGTACACTACACCCACTACGGTCGTATGTGCCCTATCGAGACTCCCGAAGGTCCTAACATCGG
>JAGDCQ010000073.1 GCA_017958465.1 Lachnospiraceae bacterium | reverse complement strand
GCGCACCGTCGCCCGGAAGCGTTGACGTTGTAGCCGTAGAGGCCCTCGTCAAGGGTCATGGCCTGCATTATCATGGCGTAGCTCTTAGCGTAAGAGCTTGCAAACGTTGCTGACATATCAAACTCTGTGAACAGCGCATTGAAGTTGAGGGCGAACACCGCAAGGATACTTGGCAGGATGATGGGCAGCTTTACCTTCAGGAAGGTGCCGATCGGGCTCTGGCCCAGGTTCTTTGCCGCATCCTCCAGCTCCGAATCTATGGTGTAGAACGCCGCCTTTATCATTCGCAGCGAGAACGGCAGCTTGACGACGGTGTAAGCGATGATTATCAATATCCTTACCCTGTCCTGGTAGTAAAGGTTCTGCCCGAAAACGTACCATACGTCGTTGTTGAAGAAAACGCGGTACGAGTAGCAGATCAGGATCGTGGGCAGCAGCCAGGGGAACAGCAGCGCGTACTCAAGGACAGTCCCTGTTTTCCTGTGTTTGAAGATATAATTGCAGGCGATGACCACTATTACGCAGGCCAGGGCCGCAGCACACACGGAAAGGACAAAGCTGGTCCGGATACCGCCAAGGGTCTCTGGGTTCGAGAAAACGCCGGAGATGGAGCCTTCGCGGATCTTGTAGTCTCCACGGCTTGTAAGGTATGAGTAATCCTGTTTTCCAAAATAGTTGATAAACGTCCAGTTCCCGAACTCCAGCCTCTTCATGCGGATCGCGCCGTAAGTCTGGAACGAGAAAACGATGATCATCACCACGGGTGTCATATAGATGATGAACAGCACGTATGCGTAAATATGCGCAAGAACGTTGACAACGGGGTTTGTTATCTTCTGCTTCTGGAGCTTTGCCTTTGTCTTAGAGACTGAAAGGTAGTGGCCCTTACGCTCATAAGAGCTTAGGATCGTAAGCAGGATGATGGTAAATACGGCAAGCATGATACTGAGGAGCGCAGCCCTCGCCTGAGGGAAGCTCTCGTCTGCCGTGGAAGAGCCCGCAAGACGCACGATCTCAGGGTTTATGGAGTCGTACCCCAAAAGGGTGGGCGCACTCATGGCGCAGAGACCTGTTATAAAGGTCATTACCGTAAGGGAGAACATGGTAGGCAAAAGGGTCGGGAAAACGACCTTAAAAAGCACGGTAAAGGGCTTTGCCCCCATATTCCTTGCCGCTTCCACAGTGTTATAGTCTATCCCGCGGATCGCGTTCCTTAAGAAAAGCATATGGTTTGAGGTGCAGGCAAAGGTCATTGTAAAGAGCACCGCATTAAACCCCGAGAACCAGTTGGGATTGACATTCGGGAAGGACTCCTTCAGCGCATTTGTAAGGATGCCGTCGTTCGCGTACAGGAACATATAGCCTGTAACAAGTGCGACGCCTGAGTAGATGAGGGTTGTCATATAGCCCATCCTCAAGATCCTTGCGCCCTTGATGTCGAAATATTCCGTAAGGAGCACGATGGACACACCCACAACGTTAACGGTGATAACAAGGCACACCGCAAGTTTGAGGGAGTTCCATACGTAATTCTTCATGTTTCCGGCCAGGAAGAAACGGATGACTGCAAGGGGATCCGTCTGTCCCTGCGCGTTTTTTGTAGTAAAGATACTCGTTAGAGTATTCATGCACGGTAGGACCATAAACCCTATGAACAGGTATGCAAAAAACAGGCCGCCGATTATCTTGAGCACCAGTCCCGCATCCAGGGGTTTAGGGTTCAATAACTTCTGCTTCATGCTTTTTCCTCCGTCCCGGAAGGCTCGTAGCTCATAAGGTCTGCAGGGCTGATGCCGATGGATACCTTCTCGCCGCGTTCGTAGATATGTACGCCGTCGTTACGCTCCATGACCTTAAGGGTCTGGCCGCCGGCCTCCACATAGTATTTGATGTAAAGTCCGTAATACTCGCGATCCTTGACGATGCCGTCCAGGCGGTAGATGTTATCGGAGGATCCGTCGTTCACGTGCACGCGCTCCAGGCGGATGTAGTGATGCTTCTTCGGATCGATGGCGGCTCCGGCGCTCACCATGCCGTTTACTATCTCGTCGGAAAGCCTGTTTATATCGCCGATGAAGTTGCATACAAACTCCGTCGCGGAATGGTTGTAGATCTCGTTCGGAGTCCCTATCTGCTCTATCACGCCCTTGTTGAAGACGGCTATCCTGTCGGAAAGGGTAAGGGCCTCTTCCTGGTCGTGCGTAACGTAGATACTCGTGATGCCAAACTCGCGCTGCATCTTCTTTAATTCCTCGCGCAGCTGCACCCTGAGCTTTGCGTCAAGGTTGGAAAGCGGCTCGTCAAGACAGATGATGGCCGGCTCCGTAACAAGCGCACGCGCGATAGCCACACGCTGCTGCTGGCCGCCGGAAAGCTGCGATACAGCCTTTGCGAGCTGCTCGTCGGTAAGGTCCACCTTTTTTGCGATGGCGCGGACCTTCTGGTCTATTTCGGGCTTTTTAAGCTTTTTCACCTTAAGACCGAAAGCAATGTTGTCGTAAACCGTCATTGTAGGGAAAAGGGCGTAACTCTGGAACACGATACCTATGTTACGTTTTTCGATCGGTACCTTTGTGATATCCTGGCCGCGCACAAATACTCTGCCTTCCGCGGGATCTATAAAGCCCGTGAGGGTCCTTAAGGTCGTAGTCTTTCCACAGCCGCTGGGCCCGAGGAAGGTAAAGAATTCCCCTTCGTTAACCTGTACATTTATATTGTGTAGAGCGGTAAAATCCTTGAATTTTACCACGATATTCTCAAGTCTGATCATACCCCGGTGCGATCCTTAAGACGGATCGTCTTCCTTTCCTGTTCTTCTAAAGGTAGGTGTTGAAGCCCCTCCCCGAAAGGGTGAAGGTGCCTCAAAAAAAGGAATCCCGCCCCGGTGTCGAGGCGGGATTGAAACAATTCAGGTCTTTGGATCATTTCTTCTGGGTAAGTGTTGCCCAGTCAAGGTTTGCCCAATCGGGTTCAGCGGGAGCCGCAGCCTGATCTGCCCAGTAGAAGCCCAGGTTTGTCATGATGTTTGTCCACTCTGAGCTGTGCTTTGCAACGTACTCTGCGTATGTTGAGTTGCCGTCAACCTTGTTGAGTGCGAAGTTCTTAAGCTGGTAGATAGCAGGGATGCCGTTAGGATAAAGCTTCTTGGAAGCGTCCGTATTGCAAGGGAAGGAGTCAAACTCTTCGCCCCATTTAGCCTGAACATCTGCGGAACCGAACCACTCTGCGAATTCCTTTACAGCAGCGGTCTGAGCGTCTGTACGTCCGGCCTTTTCAAGGATGCCGATGTACTCTGCGATGTAGTAGGTACCGTCTTCGACATCAACAAGTGCCCAGTTCTCGGGATTTGTTGTACCCTTGAGAGGCTTCTGGCTGCTGTCTGCGGCTGCATCGATCTTGCCGTAGAGGGATGATGAATAGAATGTGGAAACCTGAACATCACCCTTGTTGAGGGGATCGAAGCCGTAAGAATCGCCGGTGAAGATACCGTTTGCGCAGTATTTCCAGAGGGTCTTCCAACCGTCAACGGAAATGCCGCCTGCAGGTGACGAAGGATCGACGAAAGGATAAAGCATAGCGGAGTTGATGTTTGCATTTGTCGTTCCGCCTACTTTGCCCTGACGATACCACTTGTAACCGCAGTCTACGATGTCTGCCCAGTGCTTGAAGGAAAGCTTCTTGCCGTTTGTGCCGAGATCATCGTTCCTGTAGAGCATAAGAACGTTCTGGATAACAAGGCCGTATGCTTTTCCTGTGTAAACATAGTTGCCTACTTTGTCTGACCAGGACGGTGTCCAGTCGGCGATCTTAAGGTTTTCGTACTGTCCGCCGATGAGCTGTCCCCAGCGTGTCTCGTTAAGACCGAAGATAAGGTCTCCGTCTTTCTTCTCGTTTGCTGCCTGAATGGCTGCGGTGTCACCGGAGATAACCTGGTTATCATCGATGCTGATGGTGAAACCAGCCTTCTTGGCTTCTTCGATAAGCCATGTGGTACGCTCCGTAGAGTTTGAATTCGAATAAATACGGATCGTGTAACTCTTGTCTGCTTTTGTGCCTCCCTTGCCACAGGCGCAAACCGAAAGGGCAAGTACAAGTACTAAAGCAACTGCAATAATTTTTTTCATCTCTCTCCTCCTATTTCTGAAATGAATATTGCTTTAAGCAAGTTCTATTGTAGTACAACATGCACAAAAAATCAATATTATGTTCAAAAAAAATATACATTTTAGCCATATACGAAGGTGACTGTAGAAGTTTTAACAAGAAAATACGGGCTTTCCGCGATTTTTTTAACAATAAAAAAAGATCGTACCTTTTGGTTTGGTACGACCTTTTTATTACATTTTTAGCAGATATCAGAAGTCATCCTGCTGATCGCGGGCTGCTTTTTCCACGCCCTCTTCAAAGTCGGAAACAACTTTTTCCGCAGCGTCCTTTACGGCCTCAACATCCTTTGCGATCTCATCGTTAACATCTTCGATGATGATGTCGCCATCGCCGTTTTTAACGCCAAACTCCCTGCGCTTGATCCTTGCCTTTGTCTCCTCGAGAGTCTCGCCCTCACGGCCGAAAACCTTCTCTACGCAGAAATCGCCGGTCTTTTTAGCCACATCAACGATAACCGTTCCGGCCTTCTTTGCGCCTTCTGCAATGGTGGCTCCCACGGACTTTGCGCCCTCGGAAATATTTTTTCCGGTCTCCTTATAGCCGCCGCCTGCGAAATTCTTTACGCTCTCAACTCCGTCAAGAACCTTTTCGGCGATCTTATCGCCAATACTCTGTTTTACTGCCATTGTTAGTCTCCTTTCCGGATATGATCCATTCAAAATATACAAAACATGATTGTCTTTTGTCCGTCTGACAATGCTAATATAACACGTCCTTCAGAATAAATCTATTTTTTTGCATGAATCAGTAAAAAACCGTTTCAAATGGGGGATCAAGCTGCTCGCCGGCAGATCTCAGGCTGTTACCGGCTGTTCGCAGGTTATTCGCTTATTGCCCAGTCGATAGGGCTTACTCCCCTGCTCACAAGGTATTCGTTTGCACGGCTGAAGGGCCTGCTGCCGAAGAAGCCGTTATAAGCCGAAAGAGGACTCGGATGAGCTGCCTCTATCACCATATGCCCTGTGTTGTGCAAAAGCTCTTTTTTGGCCCTTGCAGGCCTTCCAAAGAGCATAAACACCACCGGCTCCGGCTTTTCGTCCACGGCTTTTATTATGGCGTCCGTAAACTTCTCCCAGCCTTTCCCGGCGTGGGACATGGCCTTATGGGCCTCCACCGTAAGGATAGTGTTCAGGAGCAAAACTCCCTGCTTTGCCCAGGATTCAAGACAGCCGTGTGACGGCGGCTTAATCCCCAGGTCCGCTTCAAGCTCTTTATACATATTCACCAGTGACGGTGGGACCTGAACCCCTTTTTGAACCGAGAAGCACAGCCCGTGGGCCTGCCCCGGCTCATGATACGGGTCCTGGCCAAGTATCACTGCCTTAACGTTTGCAAGAGGCGTGTAGTGGAGCGCATTGAAGATATCCTCCGACGGAGGGTAAACAGGCACTCTTGAATACTCGCTTTTTACAAACTTATAAAGCTCCCTGTAATAATCCTTCTTAAATTCACCTTCAAGGGCTTTTGCCCAGTCGTTTGATATAGCAGCCATCTTCCACCCCGGCCTGTTTTTATCGTTTGCTGGCCCGTTTTTATCGCCTGCAGGCCTGTTTTACATGTCTCAGAGCCTTACGGGAATACCGCGTCCTGCAAGGTATTGTTTTAATTCTTTTATCTCGAGCTCCCTGTAATGGAAAAGGGAAGCCGCAAGCACAGCATCGGCTTTGCCGTCTGTGAAGGCATCATAGAAATGCTCCATGGTCCCCGCTCCGCCGGAAGCTATGACAGGGACCTTTACAAGCCCCGACACAGCGGCTGTAAGCTCAAGATCGTATCCGGCCTTTGTTCCGTCGCAGTCCATTGAAGTGAGGAGTATCTCGCCTGCGCCAAGTTCCACGGCCTTTACGGCCCATTCCACGGCGTCAAGGCCCATATCCACACGGCCTCCGTTTTTATATACGGTCCAGCCCTTATTATCCTCGCGCCTCTTTGCGTCTATGGCGACCACCACACACTGGCTGCCGAATTTAAGGGCAGCCTCCGAGATCAGCGGCGGATTCATTATCGCGGCGCTGTTCACTGCAACTTTATCGGCGCCTGCGCGCAGGATCTTCCTGAAATCCTCCACCGTGCGGATACCGCCGCCAACGGTAAAGGGAATGAAGACACGCTCCGCAACGCGGTGCACCATATCTACTGTTGTTTCACGCGCATCGCTTGATGCGGTTATATCGAGGAACGTAAGCTCGTCAGCGCCGTTTTCGCTGTAATATGCGCCTACGTCCACAGGGTCGCCTGCATCGCGAAGATTCAGGAACTGCGTCCCTTTTACTACTCTTCCGTCCTTAACGTCAAGGCACGGGATGATCCTTTTTGTGTACATACCTTTCCTCCTGGCCTAAGCGTCAAAGAGCCGCAAAGTTTCTAAGTATCTGAAGTCCTGTCTCCCCGCTCTTTTCCGGGTGGAACTGGCACCCGAACACGTTCCCGCGCTCTACAGCCGCGTGGATCTTAACACCGTAGTCCGTGCAGGCCGCAACATCAGCTTTCTCACCCGCCTCAAGATAGTACGAATGGACAAAGTAGACAAAGGGTTCTGCGGGAAGCCCGGCAAAAAGCCTTGTTTCCTTCGCAAGCTCAAGGGAATTCCACCCCATATGCGGGATCTTAAGGCCCGTATCGGGGATCCTCTTTATCTTGCCCGGAAGTATGGAAAGTCCCTTAACTCCCGGTGTTTCCTCGCTTTCGTCAAACAGGAGCTGCATGCCGAGACAAATACCAAGAAACGGCTTTCCTCCGAAAGCCGCTTCCCGTACAACATCCGTCAGTCCATATTGATCAAGTTTTTCCATGGCATCGCCGAAGGCTCCTACACCGGGCAGCAAAACCTTGTCTGCCTTGAGGATCTTTTCGGCGTCGCGCGTCACAAAGGCTTCGGCACCTATAAACTTCAGCGCGTTCTCAACGCTGTTCAGGTTGCCTGCATCATAATCAATGATCGCGATCATACTTTTACTCATTTCCTCAGTTATTCAGTTTATCCACCACTTCGCGAACCGCCTGGCTGTAAAGCTCCTGGGACTCGCTGCCTATTATAGCGTAGGCCGCTTCTTCGTCCAACCCGAAGGCTGACGAAAGAGCAGTCGTTATCTCACTCTTCAGGAAGTCCAGGTCCTCATCAACCTGCAGTTCCCTTGCAAAGAAGATATACTTCTCGTAACGCCTCAACCCCTTAAGGAGAGAGTCGAGCGCTTCATTTTCCATTTCAAGGCCAGTGTAGCGCAGGTAAGCGAGAAGCTGGGAGTTTACGTAGTTTACGACCATGATCTTGTCGTAAAGCTCCTGGTCCTCTTCTTTTACGTCTATGCCGTAGATGTCGTTGTAGGCCTCTTCGTACTTGTCGTCGTCAAAGTCCTTCCTGGCCTGTTCGATGGCAACCCTGTAGGTATAAACGCTGGTGCCTATGGCGATAAAGGCGAAGATGGCGCCGAATACAAGGAATATCAGAGAAGCGCCGACTTTGTTGATCTTGCCTTCGTTCTCTTCTATCTCTTCAACAAGAGCTTTTCGAAGCTCAGCCTTTTTATCGGCCTTTGCCTTCTTTTCCTCTTCCTTGCGCTTCTTGGCCTCGGCAGCAGCCTCAGCTTTGGCCTTCTTGGCCTCGGCAGCAGCCTCCGCTTTAGTCTTCTTTTCCTCTTCCTTGTCTTCCTTAGCCTTCTGGGCTGCAGCCTCGTCCCTGTCCAGTTTGTCGAGGGCCGCCTGCTTTCTTTCCTCTATCTGCTCTTCTGTTAGCTCTTCTTTGACATTGCCGAAGATCCTTTGGAAGAAGCCTTTTTTCTTCTTTTTGGGTTTTTCCTCTTCAGGAGCCTCAAGCTCCCCTACACCGGGGCTGTTCTCGTCCACTCCGGGAAGGCCTGAAAGGAGGGCTGCAAGCTCGTCCTGTTCAGCCTGTTCCTCAGGTGAAAGCTCCTTTTCGGGAGCTGCTTTTGCAGGAGCTGCCGGACCTCCGGTTGTATCTATGCCTTCGATTATGGGGCCGTCCCCAAGCTCACTGTTTATGTTGTTCCAGAATTCGAGGATATCCTCATCCCCGCCTTCCGAACCGCCGTCGTTTACGATCTTGACTTTCTTTCCGTTGTTTGTTTCCTCTCCCGGGATATCCGCAGGGATAAGGATGGGATCGCCGTTCTCGTCAAGCTCAGGTGCATCCGAAGCCGAGCTTATCTTCTCGTCCTCAGCACCGGGATAGATGATCGGAATGTCAAACTGTTCGCCAAGCTCCGCAAGAGTAGGCTCCTTTTCGCCATCTTCAGCGTCGCTTTCACCGGCGTCACCGTTTTCTCCGGCATCACTGCCTTCTTCGGGTCCGCCCGCGCTTTCCGCCTCTTCAAGAGCCTTTGCAGCCTCGATCTCTTCGGGGCTTGCGTTTGTGCTGAAGAAGTCGATATCTTCGGTGTTTTCTCCGGACTCGCCTTCAAGACCGCCTTCATTACCCTCTGCTATAGCAAAGGCTTCGTCAAGGGCGGCAATGGGATCGTCCGCAGGCTTTTCACTCTCGTCCGTATCTCCGACAGAGTCCAGAAGATCGGCAAGAAAGCTGTCTTCTTCGCTCATGGGCTCCTGTTCGCCGGCAGGTTCCTCTGAATCCTGCACAACCTCAGGCGCTTCAGGCTCTTCACCCTCAGCTTCACCCTCAGACACAGCATTCTCCGCAAGAACTGCTCCGTCAGGCTCCGCTTCCTCTTCACCAACCTCCGGAAGGTCGAAGGGTGACTCCGTCACCTCTTCCTCAGATGCCTCGGGAACAGGCTCCCCTGCGTTATCCAGTGCAAAGGAAGGAGCGTCAACCCCTTCAAAGGCCGCAGCCACAACGGGGTCTATGGAGTCGTCCATAGGCGGCAGATCCGGGATATCCGACGAATCGAAAAGGTCGTCCAGGAAGCTGTCGTCATCGCTGTCGGAAAGAATATTGTAATTCTCGGTACTTATCTTCTTTTTGGTGCTGAATTTGGGCGTGATGGGAGAAGCGGTAGTCTGAGTCCTGTGTATCCTTCCCGCCAGCGGATTATCCGCATTTTGAGAAACAGAACTAAGCAGACTGTCAAGATAAGACTCGTCTGCTTTGCCCATACCGCTGCATTCGCTGCAATATTCTAACCCATCGTCGATGGTTTTACCACATTTCTTACAGGTAGCCATGCAATCTCCGCACCAGATCTTTTTTAGTTATTGAGTTCGTTCTCGGACTTGATGATCAATCTGTCGATAGCATCAACAAGCTGTCCGATCTCGGGTTTTGTAAGCTGGAAGTCCGCGCCTACGGCCTGGCCCTTCTTCTCTGTCTCGGCATTGATGAGTGACGAGAAGATGATGACAGGAAGGACTTTAAGTTCGTTATCCGTCTTTATGAGCTTCGTCAGGCGGTGGCCGTCCATCTGAGGCATCTCGATATCGGTAACGACAAGGCGTACCTTATCAAGGATGTTGCCGCTTGCCTTGATATCGCAAAGGGTATCCCATGCTTCCTGACCGTTCTCTGTCTTGATGATGTTGACATAGCCGGCCTTGTTGAGGGAATCCACGATCATCTTCTCAAGGAGCTGTGAATCCTCAGCGATAAGAACAGGATAGTTGATCCTCTCTCTTGCGCCGATGGTCTCAAGCTGCGACATACGAAGACCTGTCTCGGGGCTGATGTCTGCGATGATCTTCTCGAAATCGAGGATTACAAGAAGCCTGTCGTCAAACTTCACGATACCGGTGGCAACACCCTCGCCGCTGCCGCTGATGGTAGCATCGGGCTTGCTGATCTGTGTCCAGAACAGACGTTGGATACCAAGCACTCTTTGAACATGGAAACCTACGTTGAGCTTGTTAAAGTTGGTGATGATGTACATATCCTGACCCTCTACCGAAGGCAGGTCCATGCCAAGGCTCTTACCAAGGTTAACGATTGTGATGATCTCTCCACGCGGCATAAAGATACCTTCAACGCATGGATGCGTATTGGGAACGGGTGTGGGTGCCTTGTAAGGCAGGATCTCTCTGACCTTTGCTACGTTGATGCCGTAGTGGTTGTTTCCAACCGCGAATTCGAGGATCTCAAGCTCATTTGTTCCGCTCTCAAGCAAAATGTTTGTGTCCATATTTTTCCTCCGTCCTGTATCAGCTTTTTTATTTCAGAACTACAATTACCGTTTTATCACCCTGTATGATGAACAGGTTGAGACTTTCGGGATTCAGGTCCCTCTCCACCTCGAACACCAGCACGGAATCGAAGGTCTGTCCGGCTTCGAGGGTCATATCAAGCGTTGTGAAATCGTTAAGGAGTATCGACCATTTTGGCTTCAGATAGTTGTTTGTGTCGATGTAGAGCCTGTAGGCGAGGTCCTTATCCGTCAGCTTAACGTTCAAGGGTGAATCCTTGGTGTTTTTCACAGCTATCTTCACTATCATCAGGAGCTTTCCGGCATCCGACGGTTCCACGCTGTACGAGTCAAAGGTGTAGCTTTCGTACATCTCGTACCCGCCATAGACAAGCTCTAACCCGTCCACTCCTATGACATCCTTAAGCTCCGCAAGTGCTGTCTCATTGCCGTTCCCGCCGGGCTTTGTGGGCTCCGGGCCTCCTGTGGGAGACGGCCCCTTTGTGGGCTCCGGTTTAGGAGTCGGCGTCGGGCTCGGGCTCGGCGTAGGCGTTACCTCCGGCGTCGGCGTCGGTGTGAACAGCTTCTCCATATAGAATTTGTTGTACTTCATCAGCGTTCCCGCCGCGTACTGCGCTATCTGGGCTTCCTGCTCCTCAGTTATCTCCGGAGGATCCATACCAAGACAGCCCGTAAAGAACAACGCAACGGCGAAAAGGACGATGGCCAGTTCTTTTCTCAAGTCTGCTCTCACTTTCCTAAAAAAGAGTATAGTTACACTTAAGATTAATATCGGCATATTTCCCGAAAAACTTAACAGTCGTTTGAACAATCGAACTCGGCAAAAAACTCCACGCCATCCTCATGGTTTATCACGCCGTAATTCTTGTGATGGGCGTCCATTATAGCCCTTACGATGGAGAGGCCTATGCCGGTCCCGCCGTATTCGCGGGTCCTTGCTTTATCCACCTTGTAGAACTTTGTCCATATCTGATCAAGGGACTCCTCGGGGATGGGGCTTCCCGTGTTGAACACCGACAGGCGCACAGTTTCGCCCACGCGCTCAGTTTTTATGCGGATGATCATATCTCCCGCCACATGGTGGAGGGCGTTGCTTACGTAGTTCGAGACAACCTCTTCCGTCATATACTCATCCGCCCAGATGCAGGCATAGTCCGAAGGCTCGAACTCCAGCTTCACATCCGCCTTTTTGAACAGGATCTCGTTTGCGCTGAGCACGGAGCAGATGATATCGTTCAGGCTGAAATGCACTATATCCAGCGGGATAACGCCGGATTCAATCTTTGAAAGGGACAGGAGTTTCTGCACCATCTGGTTCATCTTTCCCGCCTCATCCGTAATGACATCGCAGTAAAACTCACGGCTCTCCGGATCGTCGTTCACGCAGTCCTTGAGGCCTTCCGCATAGCCCTGTATCAAAGCTATGGGAGTCTTTAACTCATGAGTGACGTTTGAGATGAACTCCGTCCTCATCCTGTCCACTTCCTCTTTCTGCTGGATATCCTTTGTGAGCTCAATATTGGCGGATTTCAGCTCGGAAATGGTCTTTTCAAGCGTATTTGAAAGGCTGTTCATGCTTTCCCCGAGAACTCCTATCTCGTCGCATGTCTGGCCTATATATTTTGCGTTAAAATCAAGCTTCGACATACGTTTTGCGATGCCGGAAAGCTCTATTATGGGCTTTGTAAAGCGGCGCCCCGCTATGATCGAGATGATCACGGCGATAAAGAACATCATGGTCCCCGTCATATAAAGGAACCTGTTGGCGATGTGCACCGCCTCGCCGATACTTTCCACTGCCACACGCACAAGGCAGATATAGCCGCAGTCCAGCTGGCCGTAGATATCGATGAAATCGGAATCCAGGGAAGCATTATGCTGCCTCATGATCTTGTAGCGATCCGTGGATTCTAAGGTTTCAACCTCCTGGATCGAAGCATTCTGGCGGGGGAAAATGTAATGCGCGTACGTTTCCATGATACGTGTGAGTTCCCGGTTATCCGCGCGCATCCCGGGCTGCTCGTCGTCCCTGTCGGCCACCGAGATGGTCTGAGGGTAGATAAAGTAAGTAAAATACAGCGTTCCGAACTCTGTCTGCTTCTCAATGTCTGCAAACAGGTATATCTGCACATTTTCCGAAAACTCGGATTTATCGAGGACCGACCGCTGGTCGGCGGAAAGTGTGTTGTCGGATATCTCGCGGATACCGTTGTTCAGCGTGTTAAAGGTGCTCTTCAGGGCCTGCTTCTTTTTCCCTGTGTAAAAGCGCTCCAGGAACGCTCTGTTCATAAAGACGCAAAGTCCTATTGTCACAGCTATGATCAACGAGATAAAAACTAAAAGCTTAATACGGAGTGAAGATTTCAATCAAATGCCTCCCATTACTTTTCGGAGTCGATTTCGAATTTGTATCCCATACCCCATATAGTCTTGATGTAGTCACCTTTCTCGCCCATCTTGCTGCGCAGCTTCTTTACGTGAGTATCGATAGTCCTTGCGTCACCAAAATAGTCGTAATTCCATACGTTATTAAGGATTTTTTCGCGTGAGAGCGCGATCCCCTTATTCTTGATGAAATAAGCCAGAAGCTCAAACTCCTTGAGGCTCAGGTCCACGGTCTTTCCGTCGATCCTTATCTCGTGAGCGGCGTTGTCGAGCGTGATGCCTCCTATTTCAACCGATCCCTCTTCCACATCGCCAAAGCGCCTTAAAACCGCATCAACACGGGCTACCAGCACCTTCGGGCTGAACGGCTTTGTGACATATTCATCGATCCCGAGCTCAAAGCCCTGCAGTTCGTCACGTTCCTCGGATTTGGCGGTAAGCATTATGATAGGGACTTTGGAATAAGCCCTTATCTCCTTGCATACGGCAAAGCCGTCCATCTTCGGCATCATGACATCAAGGATGATGAGCGATATATCCTTTACCGAGAAAAACAGGTCAACAGCCTGCTCGCCGTTTTCCGCCTCGATAACCTCATAATCTTTTTTCACGAGAAAGTCTTTGACGAGCTTCCTCATCCTGCTTTCATCATCAACAACAAGTATCTTGGGTCTGTCCATAATAACTCCTGTTCAGATAAGATTGATTATACAACATTTTTACTGAATAATCATTCTTTATTTAGTTTTTCTTCTTTTTCTTTTAACTCGTTTTCCCACTCTATGAGCCAGCGTTCCTTGGAATCGAGCTCTTCCTGCCACTGTGAATATTGGTCGATCACGGCCTGCTCTGCGTTGTAGAAGGGGGAGCTGTCGCTTAAGAAGGTGAGGAGCAGCAATCCCACTATTATAACGGACATGGCGGCTATGACAATATAAAGATTCCGCGCCTTTGCCCTGTAGTTGTCCTTGATATTCTGGACACGTTCTTCCGCGCTCTCTTTAAGATGCCTGGTCCTTCGCCTTACCTCTTCCCGCAGCTTTTCCTCCTCATCGGCGGTAAAGCCCTGATATTCCGGCTCTTCCGTTTCGGGAGGCTCATCTCCGGTCCTTCCGAGAGTCGGATCCTGGATGCCGCTTGTAAGATCGAGAGTAGCATCATCCCCGCCGTTGACAAAGCGTTCGAGCTTTTCCACAAAATCCAGCCCAAGCTTTGTCTCGAACATGTCGTTGTTCCGGATGGTATTTATTATTTTCTGCGCATTTGCGGGCTTTGTAAAGTCTGTGCGGCTCCTGATATAGCTTATGGTCTCCGCCTCTTTACGGGCCTTTTGCGCTGTCACCTCGTCGTCAAAGGTGTAATCGCCAACCGTGTATTTCATAACCTTCCCTGCAGCATACGGGCTGCACCGCTTGCTTATTCCGCCGGAGCCGTGTATTCCGTGATCTTTATTGTCTTGATCACGATAGGCTTAAGCGGGATATCTTTATTGTCGGTGTCGGCGACCGAAATGCGGTCGAGGACATCGAACCCCTTGTAAACCTGGCCAAAGACCGTATGGTGGCCCGACAGCCAGGGTGCTCCCCCGTAAAGGAGGAATTTTTCTATCTGTTCATCCGAAAGCTCGGTATTATAGCCTGCTTTCAGATAATCCGTAAAGGTATAGCCCTTATATTCTACGTACTTTTTAAGTTCCTGTACCTTTGCGGCGGTCTCGCTCACGATGAAGAACTGGCTTCCGTTTGTGTTGGCACCTGCGTTTGCCATACAAAGCGCTCCGCGCATGGGCTCAAGCTCCGGTGAAAACTCATCTTCGAAGGGTTCCCCGTAGATGCTCTCCCCTCCGCGCCCGGTGCCTGTCGGGTCTCCGCCCTGGATCATGAAATCCGCTATGACCCTGTGGAACTTTACTCCGTCGTAATACCCCTGCTTTGCGTGTGTCACGAAGTTTTCAACAGCCTTCGGAGCAAGCTTTTCAAAGAACTTTACATATATCGATCCGTAGCCTTCCACTTCGATCTCGGCTACTGTCTCGCCTGCCGCCGGCTGCCTGAACTGCAGCAGTTTCTGGGCATTTGCCGACTGTGTGGGATCGTCCCCGAGGGCCGGAGCCGCTGTCGGACCGTTGTTTCCCGCGTTAAAGATGTTTGCGCATCCTGTAAGAGCGAAAACCGAAATAAATAGCAAAAATGTTGCGATAAACCTTTTCATTTCAAATCCTGTATGCTTGTTTTTTAAAGAAAGCAAGCCCCGGATCACGGGGCCTGTCAGGCAAAACTGCCAAGTGGAGCTGAGGGGAATCGAACCCCTGTCCGAAAGCCCATCCATTGAAGCATCTCCCATCACAGCTTATCATTTGAGATTCCCGGAGTCCCACGCCGGTAAGCAGGCTTAGGATCCCGGTAGCTTCATAAATCTTTTACGGCCGCAAAGCTTAAGCCGCAAAGTTCTCCGTCAGGTCGATGCCGGTTACTTAAGGGACGGAAGCCCTAAGGCCGACAGCTGCCGTTTAGGCAGCGAACGCGTAATTTTCGTCTGCGTTTATATTTAATTCCCACTTTTTACGTGGTGCGGGGCCACGGATGGCTTCCTCAATTTCAAAACCCCCGTCGAAACCAGTACAACCCCTGGTTTTTTCAGACGAATTGACTTGAACAAGTTCAATTATTATAGATTTATTATAGATTTTTAATTAAGCTTTGTCAACAGTCTAATGTTTGAAAATAGTGAATATTCTGCGAACTTGATAGCATATTGACATTAAACTTTTGTATCAATAGAGATTTTTGACCTTGAAATCACGTTCTGCTTCGCGTCTCTGGTCTTTTTTCTGGATATCCTCACGCTTGTCGTAAAGCTTTTTGCCTCGCGCAAGGCCTATCTCAACCTTCACCAGGCTCCCTTTAAGGTAGACCTGCAGGGGCATAAGTGTGTACCCTTTTTCTTTGATCTTCCCGATCAGCTTGTTTATCTCATAGCCGTGCATCAAAAGCTTTCTCGAGCGGAGGGGATCCTTGTTGAAGATATTGCCCTTTTCGTAAGGAGAGATATGCATTCCGTGGATCCATACTTCGCCCTTTTCTATAGCGACATAGGACTCCTTGATGCTGCACTTGCCTTGGCGGATGGACTTAACTTCAGTCCCCGCAAGGCTTATCCCAGCCTCATACTTTTCCTCTATGAAGTACTCGTGATACGCTTTTTTGTTGTTGGCTATGAGCTTTACACTGTCTTTAGCCATTTTGTTTTCCTCTTTGCTGTTATTGCTGCTGTTTTGCTGTATTGCCGGTTTTTTGGCCGCTTCCGGTCACGCCGGCAGAAAATCTATGGTATGGACGATCTCGTCCACATCCTTTACTACCACCTTGATCTTTGTGCCGAGCTTAAACTCCCGCCCGCTGTTCTGCCCGATGGCGCGGTAGTTTTCCTCGTCGTAATCGTAATAATCGTCATGGAGGTCCGAAAGCCTTATCATACCTTCTATGGTGTTGGGAAGCTCCACAAAGATACCGTAATTGCTCACTCCGCTGATAACGCCTTCGAAAGTCTCGCCTATAAACCCGAACATATAACGGGCTTTCTTCATCTTCTCTGTCTCGCGTTCAGCCTCATCGGCCCTGCGCTCAAGCTTTGAAGTGCGCATTGCAACGTCCGGCAGGATCCTGTTATAGTGCTCCGTGCGGTTCGGAGTCAGACCGGTCCTCAGGTTTTCCTTGATTATACGGTGGATCTGAAGATCCGGGTAACGCCTGATAGGGGATGTGAAGTGGCAGTAATACTTGGCTGCAAGCCCGAAGTGCCCCTTGCATTCCGTTGTGTAGTTGGCCTGCTTCATGGAACGCAGCGTCAGCCTGTTTATGAGCGTTTCCTCCTCGCTGCCCTCTATGGAAGCTAAAAGCTGCTGGATCTCCTTTGGATGGATCTCGTTCTGGGCGACGTGCACCTTTATCCCGCAATTTCTAATGAAAGCAGCAAGATTGCGGATCTTGTCGTTGTCAGGCTCCTCGTGGGAGCGGTAAAGGAACGGGACCTCCAGCCAATAATACTCCTCGGCCACAGTCTCGTTTGCCGCCAGCATAAAGTCCTCGATGATCATATGGGCGCGGTTGCGCTCAAAAGGCCCGATCTCCGTGGGGTTGCCGTACTCGTCCAGCTTTATATAGCTTTCAGGGAAGTCAAAATCCAGAGATCCGCGGCGAACGCGCTTTTCCCTTATGATATCGGACAGTTCCAGCATATCCTTGAACATTTCCACGTACTTTTCGCCGTATTCCGCGACCTCCTCCGCGTTTCCGACACCGTTCTTTTCATTCTCAAGGATCTCGAAAACCTTTGTATAGCTCATGCGCCTGTCGACGTTTATCACGCTCTCCGAGATTTTATGCGCCACAACACTCCCGGAATTGTCTATATCCATCACGCAGGACAGAGTAAGCCTGTCTTTGCCCGCGTTCAGCGAACAGATGCCGTTTGACAGCTCGTGGGGCAGCATAGGTATGACACGGTCGATAAGATAAACGCTGGTACCGCGGTTAAGCGCCTCTTTGTCGAGGGGCGAGCCCTCCCGGACGTAATGCGAAACATCCGCGATGTGAACGCCCAGCCTGAAGCCGTTATCTATCCTTTCGATGGTCACCGCATCATCAAGGTCCTTAGCGTCCTCACCGTCAATGGTGACTGTGAGAAGGTTTCTGTAGTCGTCCCTGCCTGTAAGGTCCTCCGGCGCGATCTCGGCTTCTATGCCCTCAACCTGCTTTTTAACGGGCTCCGGAAACTCCACCGGG
>JAGDCQ010000072.1 GCA_017958465.1 Lachnospiraceae bacterium | reverse complement strand
GGACAGCACTGTCCCCCTGGATTACACCGCAAGAAACATATCTTACGACGAGCTGGGACTTGGCTCCTTTACCCTTGTAAACGTTAAGGAAGGCAGGCCCGTGACCGACATAAAGCTTTCCGTATGCGGAGCCCACAACCTTATAGACGCTCTTGCGGCAGCTTCCATGGCAGATGCCCTAGGCGCTGATCCTGCGGCTGTTTCCGCCGCTCTTGGCAGGTTTACGGGCGCAAAGAGGCGCTTTGAATATAAGGGAGAGTTCAGGGGGGCCCCTGTTTTCGACGATTATTCACACCATCCCTCCGAGATAGAGGCTGCCCTTAAGACAGCAAAAAGATACGGAGATCACAGGGTTGTGGTTGTCTTCCAGCCTCACACCTACACCAGGACCAGGGCTTTCCTGCCGGAGTTTGCAAAGGCGCTCTCTATCGCCGACAGCATCCTCTTAGCGCCTATATACGCAGCAAGGGAAAAGGACCCGGGGGATATCTCATCGGACAACATAGCGGAAATCCTTGCCAAAGAAGGGAAGGATGTTCACTCTTTCAAGTCCTTTGACGAGATAAAAGACTATCTTTCAAAAAATATTCTTCAAGGTGACCTGTTGATAACTATGGGGGCCGGAGATATAGTAAATATAAGCGATTCGATAGTTTAACAAAAAGTTATCAACTTTATCCACAAAAAATCATTCTCCCTGTAGACCGGCCCAAAGCCCTTTATTCACAAAGGGTTGCGGATTTCATCCACATTATCCACAATATCCACAAGTTTTTGCACGTCCCAAATTGGGACACAGAATCAATTGAAATCCTCACAAAACGTGCTATAATTCGAAATGTTTCAAGAGGGGCGCCGAAGTCTTGCAGGAAGTTTTGGGGAGCCGGTCCGCGGGTCAACAGCCGTTGTGCCGAGGTTTTACTTCCTGCAGGGCCAGGCTTATAAACGCTCCGAGAGGGAGAGATCAAGATGTCCAATATATCGCTTTCCATGAGTAAGGGAGCGAAATCAACCGTTATTTCGAACCACTTTATAGACGTCCTTATGCCGGGCGCAAACGGTACCTACGTTAAAGTATATATCTACCTTTTAAGGCTTATGTCGGATTCTTCAGGGATCTCACTGCAGCTTATCGCGGATCGCCTGGACGAAACAGAAAAGGACATCCGCAGGGCGCTGTCCTACTGGGAGGAGAAAGGTCTTCTGATCGTCAAATACAATTCTCTCGGCGAGATCACAGATATCGTGTTCCAGAATCCCGAGGCCAGGGAAACAAGGGAAAAGCCCGCCGACATCATCCGTGTGTTCGACGATAATTCCTCTGCCAAGGCCACTGCCGAAGAGGATTTCGACTGCTACTCCGAGGAGGAGCTCGACGAGATCCTTCCCGCAAAGGACAAGGAAGAAAGAAAGCCTTTAGCCATAGAGGACAGGCCTTCCTATTCGCCTTCCCAGATCAAAAGGATCATGGATGATAAAAAGATGCGGGACCTCAACACCCGTATCGAAAAGTGCATAGGGCGTCCTTTGAGCCAGAACGATTTCGTAAACATCATGTTCTTTACGGATTGCCTGCAGTTTTCATCGGACCTTACATATCTGCTCTACGAATACTGCAACCAGCGCGGCAAGGCCAACTCCAGGTACGTTGAGACTGTAGCTCTTAACTGGGCCACAAACGGCATCCGCACCGTAGAGGACGTTAAAGCCAAGAACATCCTCTATGCCGAGCAGATCCGCACCGTGTGCAAGGCTTTCGGTTTCAATCGTGAGCCGGGCGAGGCCGAGACCATGTATATCCGCCGCTGGTTCAACGATTTCGGCTTTTCAACGGAAATGGTGAAAGAAGCCTGCGACCGCACGCTCCTTTCCATCAGCAAACCGGATTTCAAATATGCCGACAAGATCCTTACCACCTGGCACCAGACAAATATCAGGACCATAGAGGATCTTAAAGCCCTCGATCAGGACTACAAAAAGTCCGCGAAGCGTCCTTCCGCTTCACAGCAACAGTCTGCAAAGGCGCCTGCAAGCGCCTCCGCAAATAAATTCAATAAGTTCCAGCAGAGGCCCTATTCTTCCGAGGAGCTTGCTTCTCTCGAAAAGCTTCTGATGAACAATTGAAAGGTCTCAACATGTCATTGATGAATCAGCAAATAGACGTGATCCTTCGCGAATATGACAAGATCAGGACCGCAAATAACCGTATTATGGACCTCCGTAAACAAGAGGTCTATTTGCGTGTTCCAAAGATCAAAGAGATAGACGAACAGATCGCATCAGAGTCCGTAAACTGGCTCACCGCTTCCTTAGATGGTGCTCCTTCCGACATAGCAGTCCTTAAAGGCAAGCTCGCAGAGCTCTCCTCCTTAAAGGACAGGCTCCTAAAGGAAGCCGGCTTTGCAAAGGATTACCTTGATCCTGTCTATACCTGCCCGGAATGCAAGGACACAGGCTTTATAGACAATCAAAAGTGCACCTGTTTCCGGAACAAGCTGATCAAGCACCTTTACGACGGCTCAAATATGAAAAACGCAGTTCCCTACGAAAACTTCGGGACCTTCGATTTCAGCTTCTATTCCGACATTGTTCCGGAAGGGAAAACTCTGTCCCCTCTGGCCAACATTAAAAAAGCCGTTGAAAAATCCAAACTTTTCGTGCATAATTTTGATAAAGAGTTCTCCAATCTCCTTATCACGGGAAACACAGGCGTAGGAAAGACTTTCCTTTGCAACTGCATCGCCAAAGCCCTGATGGAGAGCGGGCATTCCGTTGTTTACCAGACAGAGTACGAGCTTTTCGACAGCTTAAAGGCAAACGTCTTCTCGAAAGACGATCCCGAAGCCGGCAGCCGCTACGACTGCATCGCAGAGTGTGACCTTCTGATAATCGACGATCTGGGGGTGGGCTTTAACAACTCCCTTTTGAACGCCGAATTCTTCAAAGTCCTGAACGAACGTCTGCTGACGCGCCGTTCCACTTTGATCTCTACAAACTTGCATCTCGAAGACATTAAAAACAACTACAGCGAGCGTGTATTGTCAAGGATAATAGGTTCCTACGACTTTATCGAGATATACGGAGACGATATCCGCAAGCTCAAAAAGATATCAGGAGGGCAATCCAATGGCCAGGCAGCAGGTAAAAATTGATTCGATCCCGGTAGGTCCGCTTGGGATCATTGCGCTTGAAAGCAGCAAAAAGATCGGTCAGAAAGTAAACAACTACATCACCGAGTGGCGCAACGATCGCGTCATGGATGACTCTAGTGAGGTTTCCATCGAAGGTTACAGAAAGGACTCCTACCTTGTAGAGTCCCAGTGCCCCAGGTTTGGGACAGGCGAAGCAAAAGGTATCATCCGCTCTTCCGTTCGAGGCGACGATATCTACATCCTGCTTGACGTCACAAACTACAGCATTACCTACACCGTCAGCGGACACCTGAACCACATGTCTCCCGACGACCACTTCCAGGATCTGAAGAGGATCATTGCCGCAATGGCCGGCAAGGCCCGCAGGATCACTGTTATCATGCCTTTCCTGTATGAAAGCCGCCAGCACAAGAGGAGCGCAAGAGAGTCCCTTGACTGTGCTATGGCCCTTCAGGAGCTTATGAATATGGGTGTTGAGAGCGTCATCACCTTCGACGCTCACGACCCGAGGGTACAGAACGCTATCCCGCTCAAGACCTTCGAGACCATCCGTCCTACCTACCAGTTCATAAAGGCCCTCTTAAGAAACGTTCCGGACCTTACCCTCGACGCCGACCACTTAATGCTCATAAGCCCCGACGAAGGAGCTATGGACCGTGCAGTTTATTTCGCAAACGTCCTTGGCGTTGATATGGGTATGTTCTATAAGCGCAGGGACTACACTGTTATCGAGAACGGCAAAAACCCCATCGTCGCACACGAGTTCCTTGGCACAAACGTTGACGGAAAAGACTGTATCGTTGTTGACGATATGATCTCATCCGGCGACAGTATGCTTGACGTTGCAAGAGAGCTGAAAAAGCGTAACGCAAAGCGCATCTTTGTATGCTCCACCTTTGGTCTCTTCACCAACGGTCTCAAGCGTTTTGACGAAGCCTACAAAGAAGGCCTCATTTACAGGATCATCACAACAAACCTTATCTACCAGACGGACGAGCTCCTTTCAAGGCCTTATTACATCAGCGCCGATATGAGCAAATACATTGCCATCCTTATCGACACGCTGAACCACGACCAGTCCATCAGCGAGCTCTTAGACCCTACAGACCGTATCAGGAAGATATTAAAGAAATACAAGAAAGCATAAGCAAAAGAGGCACTACCCCACGGCAGTGCCTCTTTTTGAAAAAAGCCCATGAAATATAAACTGATCGCTTCCGACATAGACGGAACTCTTTTAAGAACAGACAAGACCATATCCCCCCGCACCCTTAACGCCATCCGGAATGCCATGGACAAAGGCGCAGTTTTTGCGGTCTCCAGCGGGCGGGCGGTCCACTTTTGCAGGCTCTTTGAGGAGCTTACGGGCCTTAAAGATGTCCCTTTCATCCTCTACAACGGCGCAAGGATCCTTACAGGGCCCGAACACACCGTAACCTTCAGGCAGGAGCTTGCCCCTTCCGTCGCCATGTGGCTTGCAAAAGCCGGAATAGAGGCCGGCACCACTGTTATAGTCTGGTCCGACGACACCTTGTACGTAAACGAGCTGAACGAGCGGACCGAACGCTACAAGACACTTTCCCTTGTTCCGCCAAAGGTTTTTACAGACCCGGAGGAAGTGACAAGAAACGGAGCTTCAAAGGTCCTTTGGTTCGACGAGATCGACCGTGCCTCATACCTCAAAGACATCCTTGAAGCAAGCCCTATCCGGGACAAGATCAACTATTTCACCTCGGATCCACGTTTTATGGAGATAGTGGATGCAAGCTGTTCGAAGGCTCTTGCGCTCGAAAAGCTGTGCAAGATGTACGGGATCGCGCAGGAAGAGACTATAGCCTTCGGTGACGGTTATAACGACCTTCCAATGATAGAATGGGCGGGGACCGGAGTTGCCATGGCAAACGCTCCCGAGGAGATAAAAAACAAAGCCGACCTTGTCACTTTATCAAATGACGAGGACGGCGTAGCAGTCATTCTCGAACGCTATTTCCAATAAACCGCTTCAACGTGCTCTGTTGGACACAGCAAAGAGAAAGCCGGGTCTTAAGACCCGGCATTAATATTAATCCCTATTTCTTGTGCAGTGCCACTGAATTTTATATTCATG
>JAGDCQ010000071.1 GCA_017958465.1 Lachnospiraceae bacterium | reverse complement strand
GTAACCGGCTCGTATCGTACGATCTCAAACTCCTCGGGAGCGGAGATCTCCTTAAGCTTTTCCGCAAGATCTTTCGCGTCTTCTTCGCTGGAGGTGTAGGCGATCCCAACATATTTGTTGTTCTCCCTGTCAACTACCTCAGCGTATTTGTCCACAAGAGCCTTGATAGCAGCCTTGCGGCCCTTTGCGCGGCCGATCATCACAAGAGTGCCTTCGGGGCTTCCCTTTAAGATGGGGCGGATGCCAAGGATGGCTCCGAGAAGTGCCTTCGGGGCTGAAACACGGCCGGTCTTCATAAGATATATGATGTCGCCGAGCATTACGTGCTGATAAAGACACGGACGGATCTTAAGAAGCTCTGCTTCCGTCTCTTCTACAGTCATGCCTGCGTTCCTGCACTCAACAGCTTTCCTGATGAAGAAGGACTGTCCGAGGGATGCGGCAAGTGTATCGAAAAGCAGGATCCTGCGATCCGGGAAATCCTCCTCGAGCTCCTGTTTTGCCATATTTGCGGAATTAAAGGAACCGCTTATACCGGAAGACATGCTGATGAACAGGATATCCTGGCCTTTTTCCAGGAAGGGCCTGAAAACATCAATGTACTGCGCGGGCGTAACCTGCGAGGTTGTGACCTTTGCTCCGGATTTAATGGCTCTGTAGTATGTGTCACCGTCGAAAGTCTCGGTATCTTTGCACACATATTCGGTTCCGTTGAAGATATATGAAAAATAAACAAGACTGATGTCGTTTGCGTTGATGTAAGGTGTCGGCAGATTCGATGACGAATCTGTAATAAGCCTGAATGACATATTTCTTTTACTCCATTTGATACTTTAGTGTTACTTAGGTTTTGAAAACCGATGTAGTTTTCGAAACTACATTAGCACATAATCATTAACATGTCAATCAGTTTTTTGTGCCACTTGCATCCGGGATCTGTGCCGGAAAATGGACAAAACCTTGATTATTCAATGCGTTTGTGGTACAATTCAAACTGTATGACTATGTATTTGTCCCCGAAAGGGACAGGAGGAATCGAAATGGATCAGAATCCTGTAGTAACTTTTGAATTTGAAGATGGAAAGCTTGTAAAAGCAGAGCTTTATCCGGAAATAGCACCAAACACCGTTAACAACTTCATAAGCCTTGTCAATAAAGGCTTTTATGACGGTCTGATCTTCCACCGCGTTATCGAAAACTTCATGATCCAGGGCGGATGCCCCTTAGGCAACGGTACCGGAGATCCCGGCTACTCCATCCGCGGCGAGTTTGCGGACAACGGCTTCAAAAACGACCTCAAACACACTGCCGGTGTGCTTTCGATGGCAAGAGCGATGCATCCGGATTCGGCCGGAAGCCAGTTCTTCATCATGCATAAAAACGCTCCCCACCTTGACGGAGGCTACGCAGCTTTCGGAAAGGTCATCGAAGGAATGGACAAAGTTGACGAGATCGCTACCTGTAAAACAGATTTCAGGGATCGTCCCAAAACCGATGTAGTCATGAAAAAAGTGACTGTAGAGACGTTTGGAAAGGACTATCCGGAACCGGAGAAAATGTGATGAGATCTAATTCGGGAAAAGTCCTGCCTGTGGTCCTTGTGGTCCTTGCGGTCCTGATAGTTGCGGGCACGGTGGGAGCCATATTCTATGTGGATCACCTCCAGGGACAGAAGTACAAAAACACCTCGAGCCGTATCCCGGTCGGCTTCTTTATGGGAGTTGACAACGCCAGCGAGGAAACCCTCAACAGGTACGCGGAATACGACGTTGTGGCTCTAAACCCCGAGGAGTACGACACCGGCGATATAGGCCTGCTCAAGATCAAAAATGTCAGCACTATGGCCTACATAAACCTCGCCGTTGCCGACACTTCCGCCGATTATTTCAAGGATTCCTACAAGGATCTTGTTCTCGACGCCTACAAAGGCAGCAAGGACAAGGTCTGGATGGATATAACAAACCACACCTGGGAGGATTACGTCCTCGCAAAGGTTGGGGAGATAACTGCAAAGGGCTTTGACGCTTACCTTGTGGACGGCTGTGACATCTACTTCTACGCTACAAACGGAGCGGGAGCCGACAAGGTGGATTCCGGCGCGGTCCGGGACAGCATCATCCAAATCCTGAAAGAGATGAAGAGGCGCCACAAGAAGGTTTACATCATGAACGCCGACACCTTCATATCCTATTGCTTAAGGAACAATGAGAGCGTCGCCGATCTTTTCGACGGTATCTGCCAGGAAAGCGCCTTTACGGTGGTTGACCCTGAGACCGGCAAGTTTGAGGAAGCCCCCGGCATCACCTACTACGAGGCATACCTTAAAAAGTGCGCAAACGCAGGGCTTTACGTTTCCCTCCTTGAATACTCAAAGGACCCCGCTGTAAAAGCGAAGATCAAGGCCTTCTGCGAGGAAAACGGTTACGATTACTATATAGCGGAAAGTGCTGGTTTAGACTGATATCATGGCTAAAGAACATAAAAAGATCATTTTTACATTTAATTCTCCTGTGATCCTGACCTTCTCCGCACTGTGTGTTGCGGTGCTGCTCTTAGGGATGGTTACGGGAGGCGTGAGCACAAGGCTTTTGTTCTGCGAATACAGGTCCTCGCTCCTCGATCCGCTGACGTACCTCCGGTTCTTTGGCCACGTCCTCGGACACGCAGGGTGGGATCACCTGATCGGCAACCTTATGATAATCCTTATCGTAGGGCCCATGCTCGAGGAAAAGTACGGATCAAAAAACATCCTCGTGCTGATGGTATCAACTGCGCTTGCAACGGGCATCTTCAACTTCATTGTTTTCCCGAAGACAGGCCTTTACGGAGCCAGCGGCATCGCTTTCGCGCTCATCCTTCTCTCTTCCTTTGCAAGCATTAATGCGGGGGAGATCCCCATCACCTTCATAATCGTTGCGATCCTTTATATAGGGCAGCAGGTCTACCAGGGGATAGCAGTACGCGACAACATTTCAAATATGTCCCATATCATAGGCGGGATCGTGGGTTCGCTCCTCGGTTTCACCATGAACGCGCGACGGAGAAGATGAGACATCAGGGTTTTTGAGCAATATAACAACACCACACGGAGAGCTCTATGCGGCGAAACACAAAAGCTTTTATCCAAATATGTCTGCTCATTATAGGCGTAATCATGATTATGCTTTTTGTTAATATGGCCATTCTTACCAACAACAATATCAGAAAGGCCAACGAATACGCAAAGGTAATGATAAGGCACATACAGGATCAGATCAGTGAACGCCGTAGTGACGAAGACCATGCGGAGGAGCTGATAAGGCGGGATTACATATCTTCCGCCGATACAGTGGCATATATCCTCGACAGCTTCCCGGAAAGCGGGAAGACTACAAAAGAGCTTCAGGAGATGGCTGAAAAGGTCATGGCGGACGAGATCAACATCATTAACACGGATGGCGTGATCACAGCCTCCTCAAGTGAATCCAACGTGGGCTTCGATTTCAGGGCGGAGGCGCCCGGATACCTGGACAACATCCTTCAGGAGCGGAGCGGCAAAGAGTTTGAACGGATAACAAAGAACACGCCTTCTGGCGTTGAGATGGCCTACGCATCCTGCTGGTGCGAGGACAGGGAGCGACTTGCGCTCATCGGTATCAACAAGACAAGGTACGACTCCATCATGAGTGTTGTGGGGATATCCCAGCTTATAAAAGGGATCGTGCTCAGCGAGGGCACAAGGGTTTATGTGGCTTCGTCGGGCTCCTATATCATCGTTGGTTCCTCTGACGGCGAGCTTATCGGCAGCCATTTCAACAAGACGGGAGCAAGAGTGAACAATGTTGCTCTCTACGATACTTACTTCTTTTCAGCCTCGATCCTTGGGGTGGATTCTTACTGCGCAGTAGCCGAGAGGAACGGTTATTACGTGTTGATAGCCCAGGAAAAGCAGGTCGTTAACGGCGGGGTTGTGGATTCCTCCGTGATAATGTTCGTGTATCTTTGCGTTGCGGGCCTTAGTATCGCTTTCCTCATGCGCAGCATGACAAAGAAGCTGATGGCGGAGGAAGAGCGCGCAAACAGGGACAATATGACTGGCTTCCTGAACAGGAGGGCTTACGAGACCCAGATGATCTCCTATGCCTCGGTGGTCCCTTCAAGCCAGAATTTCACCCTTGCGGCCTTCGATCTTAACGGCCTCAAGGTCATAAACGATTCAAAAGGGCATGATGCCGGCGACGAGCTCATACGCGGCGGGGCAGAGTGCATCATGACGGCTTTCGGACAATACGGAAAGCTCTACAGGGTAGGTGGCGATGAGTTTATGGGCATCCTTGACATAAACGCCGAGACCCTTGACGACAGAAAACGTCATTTTGAAAAACTTACCTCGGAATGGCGGGGACAAAAGGTCATCAGGCTTGCTGTCTCTGCAGGTTTCGTGTCCCATGCGGAGTTCCCGGACAGGACTGTCAGGGAGCTTGAGAAGCTGGCGGACGAGCGCATGTATCGCGCAAAGGACAAGTTCTACCAGGAGTCCGGCCAGGACAGGCGAAGGCCGAGGTAACAAAGAGTTTTTATTGCAGTTCACAGAAAACGCGGGCTTTTTTGCCCACAGAACGTGGACTGCTTTTTCACGGGAAAAACGCAGGTTTTTCACAAAATGTATACATTTTCACCGTAGAATCAATGTGTACCTGAGGAAAACAGGAAGTTCTTGCAAGACATTTTGTTAACCGGAAAGAAGGGACAGACATGCGTGAAAAAGAGATACTGATACTTGGCGGCGGTGTTGCCGGGCTTTCCGCCGGGATTTTTGCCCTGAAAAAGGGATACCGTGTCACGATAGCAGAGCAGCACAATATTGCCGGCGGCAACCTTACAGGCTGGAACAGGAACGGTTTCCACATCGACAACTGCATCCACTGGCTTACCGGGACCAACAAAAACTCCGGTCTTTATAAGATGTGGGAAGAGCTCGGCGCTCTTGGCGACGGGATAAAGGTTGTAAAGAATGAAGCCCTTTATTGCTATGAAAAGGACGGACAGTCCCTGTCGCTGTGGAGATCTATAGACAAAACGGCAAAGGAGATGCTGGAACTGTCGCCGAAAGACGCCCGCAGGATCAGGAAATTCAGGCGTTCCGTGAAGAACATCATGTTCATAAACGGCATCGGCGGGAAAAAGCATAACGAGTCGGGCAACATCTTTAATAAAATGGCGTCTTTGGCTTCAATTCTGTACTTTAACCGCATGTCGGTAGTGGAGTACGGTGAAAAGTTCCACCACCCGCTCCTTAAGGAGTTCTTTTCATCCCTTATGGGTCCGGACTTTTCCATGGCTGCCTTTGCCTTTGTTGCGGCCACCTATTGCGGCAACAACGGGGACCTGCCGGAGGGCGGTTCCTTTGCTATGGCGGAGCACATGATAGAGCGTTTCAAGAGCCTCGGAGGCAGGCTCCTTACAAGGAAAAAGGCCAGCAAGATCAATGTTGAGGATAACTTGGCTACTTCCGTCACTTTTGAGGATGGCGACACCATCAAGGCCGACAGGATAATAGTTACCTTCGATCCGAAGATGCTCTTTGGCAAACTGCTCGATATCAAGCTTCCAAGGCCTTTTAAGAAGATCTATGAGTCCAAGGCTTTCAAGCGTTTCTCTTCGATCCACGCTGCATTCGCGGTGGATGCGGCGGACGTTCCTTTCAAGGGCACGCTTGTGGTGGATATCCCCGAAGACCTTCAGCCGGTGCTTAAGGCTAAAAGCTGCATAGTACGTGAGTTCTCACACGAAAAGAAGTATTCGCCGGAGGGCAGGAACATCATCCAGACTATGATCTATATGGATGAGGACAATTCAAAGGGGCTTGTGGCACTTGCAAAGAACAGGGCTGCCTACAGGGCAAAGAAGGATCAGCTCAAAGCTGCTCAGCTTGAGCTTGTGGAAAGGCAGGTGCCTGCGCTTAAAGGTAAGCTTACAGAGCTTGATGCCTGGACCCCGGCAAGTTACGCGCGCTACGTTGGCTCCGAGATAGGCTCATTTATGTCCTTCGTGATGCCGGCTGGGAAAGCGCCTGTTTCAATAGGCAGCAGGGTAAAGAAAGTGAAGAATCTTTTCCTTGCCACTCAGTGGCAGACATCGCCGGGAGGCCTTCCTATGGCTGCGTCGGCGGGGAAGAAAGCCGTTGAGACAATAGAAAAAACAGATAAAAAGCGAAGGAACGCGTAAGCGTTTGCTTTGCAAGGTATGGAGGATCACAATGAAAATATTGTTTGCATCCCCTGACAGGGATCTCCTTTCGGCTTACGGGATCCTGTTAAGCGAGGGCGGCAACGAGGTGGAAAAAGCCTTCGATGGGACTTTTGTTCTTTCAAAACTCCTGGACGGACGGCCTGACCTTATGATCTTAAGCCATGATGTTCCGCGGGTGGACAGTGCGCAGATCCGGGCTTTCTGCAAACAAAAGCAGATACCGGTCATCCTGCTTTTGGATTCCAAGCCAAAGGACAAAGAGGCTGTGGCAAATGTTTCGGAATATCTGATAATGCCCTTCTCCCCGCGGGAACTGAAAGGGGTTATCAAAAAAGTAATGGGTTGTGAGGTCAGACAATGAAAAAAACAAGAAGAAAATTTGTGCTGTATGCAGTGCTTGCGGTCTTTGCATCGCTGGTGATACTGCTTGGCATCATAAATATCCTGATCTTTTCCACGGCGGCAGACGACGCCGACAAGCTGACGGAAAAGATCATAAGAGCTTCCTTTGGACCGGACGGCGCTGTCCCTTCGAACCAGGGCGGGGATCCGTCGCAGGGCGACTGGAACTTCGATAAAAAGGGACTTGGCCCTATGGGTCCGGATTCTCCGGAAACTTTGAATTCGCTCCGCTATTTTACCGTTTCCTTCGACAAGGACGGCAACTCAACGATGCTTGCTTACAGGATCTCTGCGGTGGAGATGGATGCAGCCGTTGAATGGGCAAGATCCCTGAAAAAGGAATCCACGGGCTGGACCCGCGGAACATACAGATACAGGGTTTTGAAGCGCGATGGCGTGACATTTGTAACAGTGATCGACCAGGGCAGGGAAATGCTCTCGGCTTACAGGATCCTGATCTACTCTCTTTGCGGAACAGCGCTTGGAACGATCCTGAGCTTCGTGATACTGAGGCTTGTGAGCAAAAAGCTGTTTGCCCCGCTTGAGGAGGCAGACAGGAAGCAGCGCAAGTTCATTGCCGCTGCAGAGCAGGAGTTCAAGCTTCCCCTCACGGTCATCAACGCCGACATAGAGATCATAGAGCGTGAGAACGGTCCCTCGGAGCAGACAAGGTCAGTCCACCGTCAGGTAAACAAGATGACAATGCTCGTAAGGAATGTGGGCGCGCTGAGGATGTTTGATGAGGATAAACCCGCGCATCAGTCCTTCGCCATAAGCGAGACTCTGAAGCGTGTCCTTGAAAAGAACGCTGAACGTCTTTCGCAGGCCGGGGTAGAGCTCACCACGGATCTTGACAACGCAAGCTTTACCGGGGATGAGGCAGCCTTTGAAAAGGCCTTCGGCGAGATCACGGAGAATATCCTGAAATACGCCGAAACAAAGGCCTCTGTTTCGCTCAAGTCACAGAACGGGCGCATAAAGCTGGAGTTCAGAAACGACACAAGCCTTGCGGACGGCGGCTACGATCAGGCCTTTGACCGCTTCGTAACGCTTGAAAACGCCCTGGAAGGGAGCGCAGGTCTTGGGCTTCCTTCAGTGAAAAATGTGATAGACATGCACAACGGCAGAGTACACGCAAAAGTGGAGAACAGCTCATTTGTGCTTGCCATAGATCTTTAAGGGGGTGCGCTAATGTATCAGTCCCCCACAGCGCCGACCACAACGAATAAGGATAATCCTATTCTTGCCATGAAGCGCTATGAGCTTAAATATGTTTTGGACGCGGATGGCGTAAGGTACATCCGCGAGGCCCTGAAAGGGCATATGGAAGTGGATCAGTTCGGGAAGACATCGATAGCATCGCTGTATTACGATACCCCGAGCTACCGGCTGATCCGGGAATCCGTGGAAAAACCGGAATTCAAAGAAAAGATACGGCTTCGGTCCTACGGGCTTGCCACAGAGGATTCGCCGGTGTTCCTGGAGCTTAAACGAAAGGCATACGGAATAGTATATAAGCGGCGTGTCAAGAGCACGATCCCTCTTGTGAACAAGTTTTTCGAGGGTGAAGGCGATATCTGTTCCGGAGGCCAGATCAACAACGAGATAAAGACATTCAGGGACTATTACAGAACGCTGGTTCCCTCGTGCCTTATAATCTATGACAGAACTGCGTATTTTGAACCGGGTGGGGACCTTCGTCTGACTATAGATGAAAACCCAAGGTACAGAATGGAAAACCTTGATCTTACAACATCTATGGATGGTATCTCGCTTTTGCCTGAAGGCGGTGCGATCCTCGAGATCAAAGTTCAGGAGGCTATGCCTCTGTGGCTCACGGATATCCTTTCCTCAGGGAAGATATACAAGGGCAGCTTTTCCAAGTACGGAGAGGCATACAGGCAACAGATACTAAAAGTCAGGAGCAATGCTCAATTTGGAGGTTAATTATGTTTGATTCAATTTATTCTGCAACCGGGGTAACTACCGGACAATTCTTTCTGATGGCTGTGGTAGCCCTGGTTTCCGGCCTTGTTTATTCCTGGATCATGTCCTTCAGGGTAGAGGCCACTAAGAGGTTTTTCCTTGTAACTGCCATTGTTCCGCTTGCTGTGGCTGTTGTGATCACCTTCGTGAACGGCAATATCGGCGTCGGTGTCGCTATCGGCGGTGCTTTCAGCCTTATCCGCTTCCGTTCCGCGCAGGGAACGGCCGACGAGATCGCGGCACTCCTTATGGGAATGGCCTCCGGCATCGCTTTCGGTATGGGTTATGTGGGCTACGGAGTTGCGATTCTTCTCGGGCTTGCGGTTATGTATTTCCTGTTTTCAACGCTCCCTATTTTCGAGCACAAGAGTATGAATGCCACAAGGCTCCTTAGGGTTACGATCCCGGAATCGCTGGAATACAGCGGTACCTTTGATGATATTTTCAAGCATTATCTTAAGAGTTTTGAGAGCGTCGGCGTTAAGACCACAGGTATGGGTTCGATGTTCAGGCTTTCCTTCAAGATCCGCTTCAAGAATCCTTCCGAGGAGAAGGCCTTTATCGATGAGATCCGCACAAAGAACGGAAACGTTGAGGTTGCGGTGCTGCCGTACACCGAGACGCAGGGGCAGCTGTAAGAATACATAAAATACGGTCGCTGCCACGCAAGGTTGTTCGCGGGGCCGGCTCGCGCCTTATTGTCGGCTTAACGCAGCGGTACTAAACTCAAAAGGGTTATGCCTATAGTATACTTGTGTTTCAAGTAACTATGCATAACCCTTTTTCGTTAAGTACCGGCTACCGACATATCCCCGCAAACAACCATTGCGGGCCCGCTCCCTCACTTTTTCATTCTTATGTATGGTCGGGAAAGCTACCGGAGAAACGTCCCCGTGGTTGCGTGGTTGCTCTGTTCTGCTTTTTCACGGTGTGGGAGCAAAAGCCTGCGGGCGAGATACCCCGCCGCACGAACACGAGCGAGGCTTCCGTCGGAGGAGCAAGCTCGCAGCGAAGCGGCGAGCGGTTCGCGCAGCGAACGAGGGCATGGCCCGAGAGCGAGGAAAGCTGAGCGAAAAAGCGGCTTGCGACGAACAGGAAACGAGCCGTAGTGCAAGGGGATATCTCGAACCGCAGGCGTGCTCATGCAATAAGAAAGCCGGGATTGAACACCCGGCTTTCATAGTATCCTTGCGAGGCAGCGACCGTAACTCTTTGCTGTATTGCTGTATGGCGGCGACAAAAATTTATCTGTTGACAAAAGCCCGAGAAGAGTGTATTCTTGTCAGGCTAAAGTAACACAAGCAGTTCGGGTCCGATATCCTGCTTGTAAAATATTAAAACCAAAGGAAGAAAAGAATCATGAGTTTTATCAAACGTGAACTGAAGGACTATAAGGTCCTTCTCAGAAGCATCCCTTCTCTTAATATCACACTTTTTGTTGTCAGCGTCATAGCAATGAACCTGCTGGCCAACAAAGAGCTGTTCTCAACGCCATGGCTTGCGCTGGACTGCGGCTTTACACTCAGCTGGATCTCGTTCCTGTGCATGGATATGATCTGCAAGCACTTTGGACCGAAGCCTGCGGTAAAGATATCAATTCTTGCCCTTGCCATCAACCTGCTTGTCTGCGGCCTTTTCAAACTGATGTCAATGACCCCCGGAATGTGGGGCGAGTATTATTCCACGGAAATGGTAGAAGTTAACGACGCTCTGAATGCCACCTTTGGCGGCAGCTGGTATG
>JAGDCQ010000070.1 GCA_017958465.1 Lachnospiraceae bacterium | reverse complement strand
CTTTGGTCAGCGGAAGCTTTTGTTCATGTATATTATAATTATTTTTTGAGATATTACCAATAAAAACAATCGATGCTAAGCTTGTGCGCTAAGCTTGTGCGCTAAGCTTGTGGAAGCAGGCATTCTGTGGGCAAAGCAGGCAGTCGATACATATGTCCCGTCAACCAATATCGCATGGGGGGCAAAAGATTCTTTGCAGCACACAGCTTTTTTTTGGCAGGTGTCGTCCCGTACTTTCGTGCTTGACCACGGTAAGGGGATTGATTATACTTGTAATCAGGGACTAGATGTTGTGGTTGTCGGTCCCGAAAAAAGTACATATTGCGGAAGTGGAGGTATCTGTCTTGTCGGAAACCAAAAAAATCTACGTACTTGACACCAACATTCTTCTTCAGAATGCAAACGCGATCCTGGGATTTGCGGATAACGAAGTCGTTATCACTGCGACCACGCTCCAGGAGCTGGACAGCCTTAAAACCGCCCCCGGCGAGACCGGTTACAGGGCAAGAGAGGCTATCCGCGCCATTTCACGCCTGTCCGAATACGGGGATTTCCTGAACGGGATCCCGGTCAACGTTTCGGAAGGAGAGAGCGGGCTTTTCAGGATCGAGCCAAACGGTACAAAGATATCGCTGCTACCAAACGGCTTTTCCCTCGACAAAGCCGATAACCGTATCATCAACTCCTCACTGACCATCAAAAAAGAGTCCGAAAGACCGGTCTTTCTTATAACAAACGATGTCTCAATGCGTGTTAATGCGTCCATCTGCGGCCTGGATGTCCAGGGCTACAGGAACGATCAGATAGAGCGCGAAGACAGCTATAACGGGCGTTCTGTTGTGCAGGTATCGCCTTCCGTTATGCAAAAGCTCTACAGGACCATAAACGCAGGCTACAAAAACCCCTTTAACTTCAACGAAATATCCCCTGAAAAGCTTGCAGTTACGCCTGAGCTGAACGAATACGTCACCTTTATCTCCGGGACGGAGCTGTTCCTTGCCCGCTACATCGGTCATGAGATCGAGACCGGGTGCGAGCTGGAGGATGCTGCTTTCTTTATGGCTGTACGGAAAGATATGTCGCCTATGGGGATCACTCCGCGGAACAGTGCCCAGCGGATGGCGCTGGACGCTCTGCTTGCCCCGCCGGAGGATGTGCCCCTTGTGATCCTTAAGGGAGCTGCAGGAACCGCAAAGACCTTCCTGTCGCTGGCCGCAGGCCTGCAATGGACTTTGGGCAAGAAATATGACAAGATGATGATAACCCGCACCAATACCCTTTCGGATGCGGATATTGGCTTCCTTCCCGGCACTCTTGAGGAAAAGATGGGGCCCCTTGTGGCTCCGTTCATGGACAATCTCGAGTCCATAATCCGCAGCAGCGGTGAGGAGAGCGACCAGATAAAGCTCCAGATAGAGGACTTTTTTGAAACAGGTATCATTGAGATCTGTTCCGTCGCATATATGCGAGGGCGCTCCCTGACACACACCTACCTGATCATAGATGAAGCGCAGAACGCCACAGTGGGGCAGGTACTTGAGATAGTAACACGCGCCGGGGAAGGCACAAAGGTGATCCTTTGCGGCGATCCGGACCAGATCGACAATCCGCGCCTCGACAGGCTCAACAACGGCCTTGCTTTTGCTTCGGAACGAATGAAAGGCTCAAAGCTCTGCGCCCAGATCACCTTCACTCAGGACGAGACAGTGAGGAGCAAGCTTGCGGCAGAAGGCGCCATAAGGCTTACGCAGCGTTAACGGATATCGCCGTCTGGACAGACTGATATGGCTTATCCAATGAAATGGGGATTTATATGACTTACTTTACTTACTTTTTTCTGGACAAAGAGAAGGACATTATAGTTAATCTTTACAAGGACCTTGAGAAGCTCTCCTTTGAGCTTGAGACCCCTAACCACCACTCGGGGAACCTTATCCGGAACCTTGCGAAGCTGTGCGGGCTGCCGCTTTGCACCAAGGAAAACGGGATGCTTGTGATCCGCGGTGAGGTGCCCTGCTACATTGACGGGAGCAACAGCGAGGTCTATGTTTTTATGCTCGGAAACGTGAAGGCGGCGGAGGTTTATCCCGACGGGACCGTCAAACAGGAAGCCTTTATTCCGGCGATCTCGAAAACGCTGATGTCCCAGACGAGGGATTACAGTCTTGAGCTTGGAAAGACCATATTCCGGTCTTATATCCCAAAAGAGCTTAAGTTTCGGTCGGATCTGCATACCCACATGAACGGCAACCTTGCACCGGATGTGATGATAGCACTGGGGATCCGGCACCAGATCAGGTATCCGCTGTATTACGTGAAAAAACTGGGGCTAAAGCTCAGTGCGCTTCAGGAAAGCATTGTCCTCCAGCAGCGTGAGAAGGTGGCAAAACAGTTTGTAAACTCGGGGCTTGCCGGGAAATACCTTGCCCGCAAGATAGACGACGAGACCTTTATCAATTTCGCGGACCTGATCTTAAACAACCTTGACAACGCCGAGGAAAACATAGTAAAGATCAGGGGCTCCCTGTCTGTGCTGAAAGACGGTCAGGCAGTCTTTACGAACCTTGAAAAGGTGTACCTTTACAGGTATGTTTTCGCGAAAGGCCGCGAAAGCGAGGAAAAGATAGAAATACACAGCGTTTCCGCCATCCCCGACGAGGACGTAAAGAAAACCCTTGAAAGGATGCTAAGAGACTCTGAAACGCGGGAATACCGCGAAAATACCATCTTCCAGGACAAGCTCCTCTGGATAGCAAGGGGCTACAAGGCTCAGGGCGTAAGCTATGTAGAGATCGCGGATACAACGCTGGTAAAAAAATATGAATCTGTGCAGATGCTTACGGAAGTGCACGAGATAATGCCGAAGATCTACCGTGAGACGGGCGTGATGATCAGGTTCCTCGCGGCCATCAGGCGTATCCCGCTCACCATCGTTAAGGACAGGATAACGCCGGCGGACTATATAACAAAAATCCTTGAAGTGCTGAAGGCTGTGGCCATCGACCCTTATGTTGCGGGGTGCGACTTTGTGGGCGAGGAGATAACGGATATCATCACGCTCAAGCCTGTTTTTAAGGAGATAGCAAAGATCGCGGCGGAGGATCCCACCTTCGTTATCCGCATCCATGCGGGCGAGAACGACAGCACAAAGGATAACATAGCCCACAGCATAGAGTGCGTGAAGGACGGGCTTGCAAAGGGGCAGAAGATGCCTGTTGTCCGGCTCGGACACGGACTCTACACCTATGGTTTCAGGTCCGAGAAGGGCAAGCGGGTGCTGAAGGAACTGAAGGAAAATAACATTGTCCTGGAATTCCAGATCACATCAAATGTCCGCCAGAACAACCTGAATTCGCTCGAAGGACACCCTCTCAAGGCATATCTTCGAAACGGTATCGCATGTGTGCAGGGTACGGACGGTGCCGCCATGTACGGAACAAGCCCTATTGATGAGCAGCTAACTCTCATGAACCTGCTGGATCTTTCGTATGATGACCTGAAAAAGATGAAGGAAGCGGAGAGTGCCGTGATCGAACAGGGGCAGGCGGCGTATTCGGCGAAAAAATACCGCCTGAAAAAGCTGCAGGGGGACCGTGACCTTGAGGAATTCCTGCTTTCAAGGATGACGCCTGCGGATTCTGCGGTAACCCTGAAGGGCGTGAAAAAGCTGGATGCGGAATTTGAACTTAAGGACATGATTGAGGAGCTTCCCTGGGATCTTACGCCCGTCATCGTGATGGGCGGAAGCTTCAATACCGACAAGCGCGCTACAAAGGTGACCCAAGAGGGCACAGAACAGCTTGACAGGCTGATGGAAAGCCTTGATCCGTCCGAGGTGTGCTT
>JAGDCQ010000005.1 GCA_017958465.1 Lachnospiraceae bacterium | reverse complement strand
TACGGTGATGTCCCCAAGCCTGTCACGCTCGATCCCAAGGCCCATAAGGGAACCCAGGTAATCCCTGTGGGTAAGCTCGCCCTTGAATTTCATATTTGCGGCTCTAACCCTCACGGCTGCAACCGGATAAGCCTCTTTTTCGGGCTCTTCCTCACAGAAAGCGGCCACAACACGCTCTGCCTCGTCGAAACCGCCGTAAAGCCAGAAAGGAACGGCAAAATCTGCCCTTCCCTGCTGTAAAAGATCCTGCTGCGCCATATCGAGGAAGGCGCTGTACCGCGGCACGCCGCGGCTTGCGCTCCAGAGCGCAAGATCCTTAAACCTGTTTATCATCAATCTCTCTTCGTTGTTCATTATATCAAAAAACCCCCGGATACGTTCCGGGGGTAATTATACCAATCGTTTGAAGTTTTTACAAGCACAACACTGCGCCTTAGGCCTCTGTTACGCCGTCGCGCCAGTTCTCGAGCTTCTTGATAGTTGCCTCAAGTGTCCTCTGGCTGATCTCCGGGAGCTCGCCGCCCCAGGCCTCTTCAGCCTCCTTGAAACCGTCCTTTACTGCCTCTATCATCTTGTCGGCATACTCGGGATTGCTGCCGGAAAGGGCCTTCGCAAAGGATACAAGCCTCTCGGAAGTCTGCTCAACTCCCCAGTAGCCGTCTTCGGAAACGTCCTCTTCAGCCTGCTTTGCAACCTCGGGATCTACCTCGATCTCGCCGTTCTGTATAGCAGTAAACATCTCTTTATATGTGGTGAAGGTCTTGCCCTGCTTAGAGAGCATCTGCTCCACAAGGTTCCTCAGCTGTGCCTTGCGCTGCTCAAGCTCGGCTGTCATACGCTTAATGGTCTCATCGTCGCGCTTAACAACCTTTTCCTTGTCGCCGGTCTCGTAAACGGCAGCCTCGCCCTCATTGTAGCCGGTCACTGTCTCTGCCGGGTTACCGGTATTATTTGTCTTTCCTTCTTTTGCGATAGCGGTCGTGTTCTCATAACCCAATACGCCTGTGATGTTGTTGATATCCATAACTAACCTCCATGTTTCCCGCAGGCTCCAAAGCCTTGCCCTGCCTGCGTTTCAGCTCCGTCTGTTTAAGCAACGGGCAGCCTTGCCCTATTGCATCTGTTTCTGTATCATATATCGGAGGGATAGTCCCAAAACTTAACACCTGTTTTTGTGGCGGGTGCCTTTCGTTCTTCCGTTCACTCTGCGGCGGGTGCAGGCAAAACTTACCTTAACCCCGTCAGGAATGTCTCTGCTCCGTACTTTCCGGAGCTAAAGGTATCGAAGGCATTCTTAGCGTCGTCATAATCCTCGAAAAGCGCAAACACCGAAGGGCCGGAGCCGCTCATCAGCGAGAAGGAAGCCCCAAGCCGTTCAAGCACGTTCTTTATCTCGGCGATCTCGGGATGAAGCTTGCAGGATACGGATTCGAGCACGTTCCCCGATACCTCCGCAAGCCTGTAGAGGTTGCCGTCCGCTACAGCGGAAAGGCAGGCGCGGATATCCGGGTGCTTTATTTTTTCGTCCAGCACAAGGTTGTTGTAGACATACTTTGTAGGCATGGGAAAGTCCGGCTTTACTATCACGCAGTGAGCCTTTAGCCCGCTCTTCACAGGCGTGAGCACTTCGCCTATGCCTTCCGAGAGCATAGTTCCTCCGCAGACGCAGAAAGGTACATCGGCACCCAGGGTCCCTGCTATCTCGCAGAGCACGGAGTTTTCGGCGTTAACGTCGAAAAGCCTGTTCATCGCCCTGAGGGTTGCAGCAGCATCTGCGCTTCCGCCCGCAAGTCCCGCGGCAATGGGGATCTTTTTCTTAAGGCTTACTCTTATACCTTCGTCGATGGAAAACCTCTTTTTGAAGGCCTTGGCGGCCTTGGAAACAAGGTTTCCCTCCATATCCGCAAGGATGTCTGAGTCTGTTGTCAGCTCTATCCTGTCCTCAGGTATCCTTTCGAAGTCGAGAGTGTCGAAAAGATCCACTGTCTGCATGATCATGCGGACCTCATGGTAGCCGTCATCCCTCCGCCTTAAAACGTCAAGGCTTAAATTGATTTTTGCGTAGCCGCGTTCTGTAACCTGCATATTGCCTCCAAATCCGCGTTGGACTGTCACGGGCCTTTGCCTGTCCCGGGACTGCTTCCCGAAAAGCCTGCCCCCGGAAAACCTGCTTTACCGGCCTTCAGGCCGTTTCCACAAAGTACTCGGTAACGTTTTTTGTTGTTTCCCCGTCTATTTGTATGGCGGTCGGAGTGTCGAAGACCACATGGACCTTCTTTGCCTTAAAGCCCTCCACCATATCTTTATGTAAAACGTGTTTTCCCTTGAAAACCGTAGGGAACACAAGCAGCGTCTTTAGCTTGTTCCTGCAATGCATGACCATCAGCGAAACAGTGTGTTCCGGGTTAAGGCGGTCCTGATCCGGCGCCAGCATCATTCCGCCGCCGCAGAACCGGCCGTTCATAGTGGGCGCAAGCCATACATTTTTGTAAGTCTTCTTTACGCCGTCTGCCTCAATGGTGGCGGTTGCGCGCTTGTAGCCCCCAAGGAGCCCCTTTAAGGCTATTGCTGTGTAGTTTACCTTTAGAACGCCTTTTTCACGCTGCGCGTCTCCTATCTCGCAGCAGTACCCGTCGAGGCCAAAGCCCACGTTGTTGATGAAGCGCTCTGTTTTTCCGTTCACCGTAACCTTCGGGAGGTCCTTCATGTAGGGTGTAAAATACACCGGAAGCCCTTTTTCCCGGTCTTTTACGTCGTTCAGAAAATCGTTGCCGGTGCCTGCAGCGTAACAGTATACGGCAGGCTTTATGTCGATGCCCTCCGTATCGTTCACGAAACGATGGAGTGTTCCGTCGCCGCCGCATATCACCACGCGGTCTTCCGCGGAAAGCCCGGCAAAGAAATCTTTGTAGGATCCTATCCCTGTCAGATCCACAAAGGCATTTTCAAAGCCTTCCGCCTTAAGAGCCGGCTCGTTTTCAAGCTGGTCCCTTCTTGTCCCTCCGCCGGCCTTCGGGTTAAAAAGAATGTACTGTTTCATAACTGACTCCTGTCCCTATTATATTAAGGCTGTCATTCAGCCTGTATCTCAACATCTTTTTCCTCAGGAAGGTTTGCGCGCATTATCTCCCTCACCTTTTCGGAAAGTTCCTGGGTCTTCAGCGCTTTTGCCTCTTCCGCGGGGATCACCTCCAGGATATCAACGTTTACATTGCTCTTTCTGAAGGGGAAGTTTTTGTGGATCTTCTCAGTCCCACGGACTGTCATGACAACTACAGGGACTCCCGCCTGCTGCGCCGTCTTAAAGCTTCCTGCATGGAACTGGGACAGCCTTGCATCCTTGCTCCTTGTCCCCTCGGGGTAGATCCCGATGGAAACTTCGTCGGCCTTAAGCAGCTTTACGGCTTTTATTATGGTTTTAAGCCCTTCCCTTGCGTCCGTCCTGTTTATCCCAAGGAAGCAGCACTTTCTTATGATCCTGCCCCAGATAGGCACTTTGAAGTTTTCAAATTTTGAGATATAGGCAAGATCGTACTTTTCAAGCACGTGCCAGGTCACGATGGGGTCGAAGTTCGACCTGTGGTTGCTGACGAGCAGGAAGCGGCCTTCCGGCATTTTCTCAAGTCCCGTGGTCAAAACGTGTACCCGTCCGAAAAACAGGACTATGGAGGTGGGATCGTAAAGCAGGCGCCTGTAAAACCTGCTGTTTTTATCGTATTCCTTTTTGGGGCTCACAAAGCAGTAGGCGCAGATCGCAAGAAACCCCAGATACAAAAGCACCAGCCCAAAGAAGCCCAGCACCGTGAAGCCCAGTATTTTCAATATCAATTCCATTTCCAAACCCTCGATCAAAATCGCATTTATATGAGTATACCACAAATACTTCCGCAATGGCAAGCCGCGGCTAAAAAAAGCCCGCACCACTCAGGGCGCGGACTTTCGGCACTTGTCATTTGGTAAAGATCAGACTGTCAGGCGATCCTCTGTCTCGCCATCGAAGAGATATGCGGATCCTTTCGGGATAGCGAAGCCGATCTCCTCATCGAGGGAAGGAGTGTCATGGGGATCGATCTTTAATATAGCATTTATGCCGTCTATATCAATATATACGTTGGTGTTATCGCCAAGAAGCTCTGTAAGCTCCACTGTTCCGGTAAAGCAGATGCTGTCTGCGGGAGCACTGCCTTTTGTAAGGATGGCGTGCTCAGGTCTGAAGCCAAGGAAAACCTCTTTTCCTTCGTGTTCTGCCACAGTCTTCTCGCTTACTATCATGGAAAGCTTAACATCCGACTTTCCGACCTTCAGGCAACCGTTGTTTACAGTCCCCTTGATGAAGTTCATGGGAGGCTCGCCGATAAAGCCGGCAACAAAGACATTGACAGGGTTGAAGTACAGATCGTAAGGGGTTCCTACCTGCTGTACATAGCCTTCCTTCATTACTACGATACGGTCGGCCATTGTCATGGCTTCTGTCTGGTCGTGAGTAACGTAGATGGTGGTGGCGCCTGTCTGGCGGTGGATCTGGGTGATCTCGGAACGCATGGTCACACGCTGCTTTGCATCGAGGTTCGAAAGAGGCTCATCCATAAGGAAAACACCTACCTTACGGATGATGGCACGTCCTACCGCAACACGCTGGCGCTGGCCGCCGGAAAGGGCCCTCGGCTTTCTGTCGAGATACTCTGTAAGGCCAAGGATCTTTGCCGTTTTCATGACCTTCTGCTCTATAACATCCTCATCCACGCCCTGGAGCGTACGACCAAAGGCAAGGTTGTCGTAAACCGACATGTGCGGGTAAAGAGCGTAGCTCTGGAAAACCATCGCGATCTCACGCTCGCGCGGCCCCTTCTCGTTAACCCTCTGTCCGTTTATCAAAAACTCGCCCGAGCTTATGTTCTCAAGCCCGGCAACCATACGGAGAGTAGTGGATTTGCCGCAGCCCGAAGGGCCGACAAAAACGATGAACTCCCCTTTCTCAACTTCAAGATTGAAGTTGTGCACGGCATGGAAACCATTGGGATAGATTTTGTTGATATCTTTGAATGTAAGGTATGCCATGGCAATCTCCCTTATTGTTTACGATCCGTCTGTGTCAGGACCGATTTCTTAGCATCACTTATGATCTTTCTGATCAGGTTTTTGACCGATACAAAGGCCATATCCACCACTGTTGCCACAAAACCGAACAGCAGCGGCTCAACTCCGAAGCCCGCAGCCTTTTCGCTGCCTATGGTGGCGGCAAGCACCACAGTTATGAGGCTGTAGATGTACATTACGACCCCAAGTATCACAAAGCCGTACAAAACATCCAGGAACAGTCCCCAGAACTTCTTTGTTTCAACAAGCATAAAGCGCTTGCTCTCACCCTCATCCCGCTCAATGAACCTGAGCATGTTGTTCTCAAGCAGGTTCTTTACGGCTCCGAGCGCCGCTCCGAAAACGAACAGCAGATCTGCCACCTGCAGGTATCCGCCAAGGCCGAAGTAAAAGAAGAAGCATACGGCGCCGGCGAACCAGAACTTGATGAAAAGCGCTTTTATGGGGAAGGGGATGTTAAACTTCCTTTTCCCCGAAACCTTTCTGATATCCTTTTCCGTGACTTCAGGCGCTGTCTCGGCACTGGCGTTCACAAGCCTGTCCACGGCATCGGTCTTCAGTTTATAGTAGTCTGCCGTGCTCTTCCCCTGTCCTTCCGGGGGCCTTACGGCATCCTTTTTGTTTTTCTTCTTAGCCATATTGTTGCTTTAGATCATTCCTCGGAAATATCGATCTCGTTCATATCTGCATTGCCCTCTACCTCGATGGAAGTCTTGATCTTCCTAAGGAGCTTCGAGTAAACGGGGAGGGTGGCTACAAGAGCGCCCACCACGATAACAGAAATGGCATGGACCGTTGTAAGCAACTCAGCCCTTGCGATATACGGGAAATCCGTACGGAATGTGTTCTCAGGATTCCTTGCGTCTATCATGGCCATACTCTTTGTGATAGCGTTTTTGTAGTAGAAGTCTGCCACAACGATGATCGCGAGCATTGCAAAGAACAGGATGAGCATCGCTACCTTCGGCTTCTGGCGCTTCGGGAACGCATTGAGATAAACCACAAAGATCAGGATTGACGTAAGCATGGTGATAAAGCCCGCAAGCCCCATATTGTCGCCCATAAGCTTCATTGAAGTATCGGAAACAAAGCTTGTGTTCAGCGCATAGATCAGAAATGCGATCACAAGGAAGAAAAGCGGGATATTGGATGGTCTGCGCTTCAGCGCAACCATTCTCTTTCGGAAAAATTCGCGCATATTGATTGCTCCTATCTTATCGCTTCTGTGGACTCTTTATCGAAGAAGTGGATGCGGTCGAACGCGATCCCCACTTCGTCACCGTTTTCGTAATCACACCACTCACGGAACTTGGCTGTAAGCTTCTGCCCGCCGACGTTGCCGTGAACAAGGGTTGTCTGTCCGAGGTTTTCGTTAAGAGTGACCTTCATTGCGCAGGTGCTGCCCTTTATGATATTCTCGGGTCTTACGCCCACAACAACTTCCTTCCCGTTGTAGGCGGAAAGCAGCTGTTTCTGCTCTCCGTTCAGCTCAAAGGAGATGTGCTCTGACTTAAAGGAGCCGTCTTCCACCTTTCCTTCGATGAAGTTCATGGGAGGAAGCCCTATGAAGCTCGCAACAAAGAGATTGTTCGGTGTATCGTAAAGCTCGAGCGGCGTTCCGATCTGCTGAACATGGCCCATTGACATACAAACGATCCTGTCCGCAAGGGTAAGGGCCTCTGTCTGATCGTGTGTTACATAAAGCATCGTGGCCTTAAGCCTCTTGTGGAGGAGAAGGATCTCACGCCTTGTCGCGCCACGGAGCTTTGCATCGAGGTTTGACAGGGGCTCGTCGAAGAGGAATACCTTCGGGGTACGAACGATGGCACGTCCCATGGCCACACGCTGGTGCTGACCGCCTGAAAGCTGTGCGGGCTTCTTGTTGAGCTGGTCCGTAAGACCAAGGATCTCTGCTGCCGCAAGCACCTTTTCATGGATGACGTTCTTGTTTTCCTTGCGGAGAACAAGGGAGAATGCCATATTCTCGTAGACGGTCATATGGGCATAAAGCGCGTAGTTCTGGAAAACCATCGCGATATCACGGTCCTTTGGCGGCATTGTCGTTATATCCTTGCCGTCGATGATCAGGTGGCCGGAGGAAATGTCCTCAAGCCCCGCAACCATCCTTAAGGTTGTGGATTTACCGCAGCCGGAAGGCCCAACAAGGACTATCAGCTCGCCGTCGGCAACGTCAAGGTTGAAATCATATACAGCCTGGACATTGTTGTCATATATCTTATCCAAATGTTGAAGTTTCAGTTCAGCCATAACCGTCTCCCTGGTCCGAGGTTTACGTTTTTGTCAAGCAGCCTTGTTTTCAAGGCTTTTCTGGTAAGCTCTGAGGGTTTCGCCCTTGATGATCCCTATGATCCCTCCCACGATGAGGAAGGCACTGGAGATCAGGAGGAAGCAGATGACCCTGACATGCTGGGGTGCCAGCATTGCCGCTCTCTCCTCCTCGCCTACCTGCAGGATGGTCGTCGCAGCTTTGCGGGGGATGATGAAGATCCTTACGATCTGCAGCGCTCCCACGATTATCATAGTCACCGAATAGTTGAAATTGTAAAGCTTTACGCCTTCCGAGCAAAGGAAGACAACAAGCATGAACACAAGGTTGTAGATGATGGAAGCACCTGTGAGCCATGTGTAATAGTAGCTTCCCACATCAGATCTATATATGCTCACGAAATAGAATACATTGAAAAGGATGGCCAAAAGCGCAAAACTCGACGAAGTCGTGTTTTTAGTATAGCGCATCCTGTCTTTACGGATTGTTTTTTCGTCCATAGGTCACGCTTCCTTTCCGGCTTCAAGAAGCTTCTTTTCTGCATTCATTACGACTATTTTCCAGATCATATTAAGTACAAGGAGTGCAAGGATGACAACGTAGACGATCATCACCACTACTCCTGCGTCAAACCAGAATGTATGGTTTGCATCATAAAACGGGAATTTAAACATTTTAGCGAGGGTTTCGAGCTTTTCAAAATCGATCCAGGCCTTATAAGTAGCCTTCCAGCTGAGGATCTCGCCAACAGCCCAGAGCGAATAGCCTATGCCGCCTGCTGCGGCAAGGCAGGTTGCAATATAATTTGAGATGTAATAGCGCCTGCGGGTGTGAGTGTTGGTGATAAGCAGAAAGACTCCGAGAAGCACAAGAATTATGGCACCCGTTGTAAGCTGCCTGTTAAATCCCTGCATATCGTAAAGGATACGTGCGCCCGCTACTTTTGGCCCGAGGCCCGAAGGATCGTCGGAATCCAGGATCGTTGCATCCGGGATAGCCTGGCGCAGCCCGTCGTAAAGGTCAGTCAGCATGCCTAGTGAATAAAAGAACACCAGTGACGATCCGACCAAAACGAGAATGCATATTATTCTTTGAAAGAGCATCTGCTTTTTATACATAACGTTCTCCGTGCGCTTTTTGCGAAAAACTTAATCCTGTCGCGGAACCCCGCAGGGGGCGTTTTCACGCCCCCAATGTGGCTCCTGTGACCAAATAATTATTTGGTAAGATTCTTGTAGTAGTTTGCAAGGCGTGTCCAAGCATCCTGCTTAAGCATGAGATACTGAGCGCTGCTCCAGTCTTCGTTAACAGCCTTGATGATAGCATCTGCGCTGCCGAGTGAGAGCTGGTTGCCTGCATAACCCTTCTGAACAAGGTCAACAAGGATATTGTATTTATCCTTAGCGTTGTTGAAGTTGTTGGAAAGGTCGGTGTAACCCTTGAGGATATCATTCTCATCCTTGGTGTTCGGAAGAACGGTAGGGATGGAGGTGTACCACATATTGTCTGCTACAGCAAGGAGCGGGTGCTTGATGATACCAAGACCGATAGCTGTAGAGATATGGCCTGCGCCTTCCTTGCCAACTTCGTGTGTACACTGATACTCGAATGCCTGGCTCTTAAGGAAGCTTAAGGTCGATCCAAGATAGTAACGTGCAAAGTTGGTGTAGTTGCCGCTTGCAAGAGTCCAGAGATCTTCATAGGTCTTGTCAGCGATAACAGGCATCTCAGTGCCGTTGAAGTTGAATGTTACATAAGAACCGTCAGCGTTTGTCTTGATGAACGCATCGGGACCGTAGGACATAAGGATCTGGCCTGCTTTGCTGTAAGCGTAGTCGATGATGCTCAGAGCTGCTTTAAGCTTGTCTGTCATCTTGCCGTCGCCCTTGTAATCAACGCCGGCCTTGGAGATTGCCCAACCATCAGTCTTAACTGAACGCCATGACTCGGTAAATCTCATGTAAACGCCGTCTGCGTTAGTACCATCATACCAGCGTGCAACAGGAACCATAACTGCCATGTACTTCTCGCCTGCAGCATTGTCAAGCTTGGTCTGGTTGTAGATGGTCTGTGTCTGGTTGTAATCGTAGTGCATGAAGCCAAGGTCTTTTTCAAGCATGTTCTGGGTCTTTACATCTTCGCCGTTCATGAAGGAAGAAGCGATAAGACCTTCTGCAGCCATATCCTGAAGTCTGTCGATAGCTTCGTAGGTGGCCTTCTCACCACGTGCATCGTGGAGAGTGCCGTTGTTGTCAAAGTACAGGTAATCCTGTCTGGATTCAAGACCGCGAACACCAAAGAGTGTGCCTGCGAATCTGAAGATATCAACCTGACGCTGAAGGTTTGCATTCTCACGAGTGAAGAGACCTTCGATAGTGTCGGTTCCGTTAAGAGTCTGGCTGTTAGCAACAACGCAACGAAGGAGTGCTACAAGCTCGTCTGCATCCCAAGCGGCATTCTGGCCGATGAAGAGGTTTGCACGATCTTTTCCGTAGTATCCGTTGTAAGCCTTGTCGATGTAGGTACGGAGCATATTAACAGCTTCAACACCTGTTACCTTGCCTGCTGCAAGTGCATCGTTCATTGTCTTAACGATGTTGCCTGCTGCGTCGTAATCCTTGCTCACCTTGTCGACTTTCTTGCCGTCAATGTTAACAACTTCGATCTCTACCTTGCCGCTTGTAGGCATGTAAGGCTGATACTTAGCTGCTGCAAGATCCTTGCTGCTGGTGGCTGTGAACTCGCCATCGCCGTTAAGGAGCTTCTCAACCCAGTCTGTACGCATAAGAGGCATACGCTCGATATCGTCAACACCGTCGAAGTAAGGGCTGAAGTAGATAGCGCCTGTCTGGGTGTTTCCTGTGATGGAAAGACGAACGATGGTGTTGGACTCAAGGTAAGCCTTGAAGTTAGGCATGTAGTCAAGGAACTCGGCAATGTTTACAAGGTAGCCGCTCTCACCGTACTCGGAAAGAAGAGAAGCAGAACCTGCAACCATATCAACATCACCAAGCTTCTCCTGCCAGTACTTGAACTCGTTGGTAGCGGAGTTGCCCTGGTACTGGTTCTCGAACTTCATACCAAAGATCTCCTCAACGCGCTTCCAGGTAGGCTTTAAGTCGCCTGAGTAGTAAGTCTTGCCGTCTGCAAGGGTGATACCCTGGCCGGCTGTTTCAGCGTCAAAGAACATACCGGTCTTTGCACTGTTGTAACCGCAGGCCATTCTGAGAACGGTGCCTGCTGTGAACTTAAGTTCCGGAACATCGATAGTCTCGGATGGCTTTGTAGGCTCGGGAGCCTCCGTAGGATCAGCTCCGTTTGTAGGATCTGCCGGCTTGTCTGTGGGAGCTTGCGAAGGTGTCTTGGTAGGAGCAGGGGAAGGAGTGTTCTTTACTTCACCGCATGCAGCAAGACCAAGTACCATGCTCGCAACAAGCAGCAGGGCCACAAGTCTTTTTTTCATAAATTTATCCTCCTTAAGGAAATATATTGAACCGCAACACGCGGTACAAATCGGGTTTTATTCTTTCACACCACCCATATTTACGCCCTTCGCAAAGTACTTCTGGATGAAGGGGTAGATGATGATGATGGGAACGATGGAGCAGACAACGAGAGCATAGATAACGGAATCCGATGCGTATGTCTCGTTCCAGCCTGTCATAACGTCGGGGTCTGTGTATTCCTCAAGTTTGAGACGTACAAAAACCTGAAGAGGGTGCTCGTTGGGGTTGGTGATCATCTGGCGTGCCCAGAAGTAGCCGTTCCAGCGGGAGATACCAAAGAACAGTGCAACCGTTGCGATGGTGGATTTGCTCATGGGGATGTAGATCTTTGAGAGCACCTGGAGCTCCGTAGCACCGTCCACGATGGCTGCTTCTTCGATCTCGGAAGGAACACCTTCGAAAGCGTTTCGAAGAAGGATGATGTTCATTGCGCCCATACCCATTGCGATAACAACGAGCCATTTGTCGTCGTTGATACCAAAGCCCCTGAAGATGGTCTGGGTCTTTAAGTAGTTCAGGTACTGGGGTACAAGACCTGCACTGAACCACATGGTGAATACCAGGTAGAAGTTGAAAGCCTTCCTGAAAAGGAGCCTCTTCTTCGAAAGAGCGTAAGCGCCGAGGATCGAAACACCAAGGGACCAGATCGTTCCGAAGAATGTAAGGAACAAGGTGTTGGAATAGGAATTCCAGAACATGTTGTTCGAGAACATCCTCTTGAAGGCGTCAAACTGAACAGCCTTCGGGAAAAGCACGATCTCGTTATGCTCTACCGCTTCGATGCCGCTTATGGATGACGAGATCGCGTAAACGAAGGGATAAAGACAAAGGATGGCGAACATCGTCAGGAAAAGGTAGCTTATTATCTTAAATATCAGCTCGGATATTTCCAGTTTACGTTTCATGGTTCCTCCTAAGAGTTACGAAATGCTTGTGAATAGCCTTAGTACAGGGATACGTTCGATGCCTTTCTTGCGATGGTGTTCGCACCGATGACAAGGAGCATTCCCACTACGTTGTTCATCATTTCCGCGGCGGAGGCCACACTCTTGATGTTGTTCTCGATACCGAGACGGTAGGACAAGGTTGAAACAACGTCTGCCGTAGTATAGGTGTTCGGGTTATAGAGAAGGAGCACTTTTTCGTAGCCTATGCTGAGGAGCGAACCGATACGCGTGATCAGCATGATAACGACTGTCGAAAGGATACTCGGAAGAACTACGTAACGCATCTGGCTCATCTTGCCGGCGCCGTCTATCTGGGCGGCTTCATAGCTTGTGGGTGAGATGGCGATGATGGCTGCGAAGTAGACGATACTGTCGTAGCCCGCGCCCTCCCAGATACCTGTTATCTGGTAGATGGCCCTGAAGAACTCCGGCCTGTTAAGAAGGCCGCTGTAGGCGATCTCTTCGGATACGATACCGATCTTTGCGAGAGCCTGTGAAACAATACCCATGCCGCCGATGATGGAGCCCTGCTTAACAAGCAGTGTAACGAGCGTTGTCATAACGACCGTCGACATGAACTTAGGGAGATAAGTGAGAACCTGATACACGCTTCGTGCGATGTTCGAACGGATCTCGTTGAAGAACAGCGCGATTATGATCGGCATAGGGAAGCCGAAGCACAATCCGTAGAAGCTGAGCAGGAATGTATTTCTAAGAGCCATCCAGAAACGGGCTGACTCAGTTCCGACGATAAGGACTTTGAAAGCGGAGAAGCCCTGGAAGTTCTGCTGCGCAACGGGAAGCACCACATCGAACACCTTGAAAGCGCCAAGGAGCTCGTACATGGGGAAGTAGCGCCAGAACAGGAACACAAGGATCATCGGTACGAGCATGAGGTACAGACGCCAGTCCCTGCCTATTGTGCGGAGCACGTTAAGCCAGTAATGCTTTTCAACATCATCCCTTACAGCCTGCTCGGGATCCTCGACGTAAACGCCTCTGGTCTCGTCGTATTTGAGATAATCAGATGCTTTAGCTTTCATATAGCCTCTCCATTCCGAATGTTTTACATATATGGGTCAGACGCAGTTCAGATCCTGTCTGCGAATTCTTCTTCTGTTTCTTTTTCCTTCTGTTTTTCAGCGTCCAGGCGCAGAAGGTAGGTTTTCTGGTCCTCGAAGAGCCCTTCCTGCTTGCGGATGGCAAGGACCACCACAAGGGCGAAAACTCCGGACAGGGCGTCCGTTGTAAGGAATGCGGGGAGCAGCCTTATGTCCCTCTCGAAGATAAAGGAGACACAGAATCTTCCCAATTCGGTAAACAAATAGACACAGACAACATATATTATCGTGTACAAAGGTTTAAGCCTTACCTGCTCTTTTCCGAGCACCTTAAAGACCAGGAGCCCGAGGAGCATCGCAAGGTTGCCAAAACAGTAGACGGCGAAAGTCTTGAGCTCTACGCCGGTTTTGGCAAAGACCGAAGTCGCAAGGCAAAAGGTAAGTCCTGCGATCGGGGCGAACAGCGCTGCGCCGGCTCCCCAGCGCATAAGGCCTATGCAGAAAAAGAGGATCGCCACCGACAGTGCGTAGGGCTGGCCGGGGAACCACTTCCCGCCGGCTACCGTGACCACGGTCTCACCTATTACAAGAAGGACGGAAAGCAACAGAAGATCTATCAGTTTGTACTGTTTGAATGTAAGTGCTTTCATTTAGACGTATCCTTCAACCCAACGATTAACAATATAATACTTCATTTTTTGTCTTATGTCAACAAAAATAAATCGACGCAAATCAATTTTTTGTGGGTTATTTACAACCCCTCTCGATCTGCGTCGATTTTATGTAAGCGTTTAACTATTTTACATTGTTCTAAATTCTATGTAACGGCTTTCAACTGTCCGGGGACAGTGAAGGTGATCAGGTTGCCACCACGTCGCTCCCGGAAAGGGACGGGATCAGGTGGTCACCACATCGCTCTGGCCGGCGTCGTAGGGCTCGTGCCCCGAGTGGAGCTGGAGCTCGTAGAGCTTTTTGTAGATGCCGTTTGCACGAAGGAGCTCTGCATGGGTGCCGGATTCACGGATCTTGCCCTTATGCATGACCATAATGCAGTCACAGTGCTGGATGGTGGAAAGGCGGTGTGCCACCATGATGGTGGTCCTGCCCTTCATAAGCCGGGCAAGCGCCTCTGTTATGAGCTGTTCCGTCTCCGTGTCGATATTGGCCGTAGCCTCGTCCATAACAAGGATTGCAGGGTCGTAGGCAAGTGTCCTCGCAAAGCTTAAAAGCTGCCTCTGGCCCGCGGAGAGCGTGCTTCCGCGCTCCATAACCGCCTCTTCGTAGCCGTGCTCCAGCCTTTGGATAAAGTTGTCCGCGTTGGCTGTCTTTGCCGCTGCCCGGATCTCGTCAGGGGAGATTTCATCGTTCATAAGGCTGATATTGCTCTCGATGGTCCCCGTGAACAGGAACACATCCTGCTGTACCTGGCCTATGGCGCGCCTCAGTGCACTCTTATCCATATCCCGCACATCCACGCCGTCCACAAGGATCCTTCCCTTGTTAACGTCGTAATAGCGGCCAACAAGGCTTAAGATCGTAGTCTTTCCGGCGCCGGTGACGCCTACGAAGGCCACGCTCTCGCCCGGTTCAATTACAAATGAAACGTCCCTCAGCACCCAGTTTTCGCCGCTGTAGGCAAACCAGACGTGGTCAAACTCCACACGGCCTCTGATCCCGCCTTCAGGCATAACGGGGGTTTCGGGGTTCTTTATCTTTATCTCTTCGTCAAGGATGGTGAAGACCTTTTCCGCAGAGGCAAGCGCCTGCTGCAGGGTGCCGATCATCTCCGAAAGCTCCTGTATGGGTTCAAAGAACGAGGAAACATACTGGATGAAGACGTAGAGGGTGCCTACATCGATCCCTGTCAGCGGGTCGGCGGCATTTTCAAACACCAGGAGGCTTCCGCCCCAGATGATGTTTATGAGGGCGAGGACGCTTGTAAGGTAGATGAGGGGGCGGAACACCGCGAATACCATGATCTCCCTGAAGTACGCGTTGTAGAGCTCACGGCTCTTGCCCTTAAATTCCTTGTTTTTCTCCTCTTCCCTGCGGAATATCCTTATAACACTCATCCCCGAGAGGTGCTCGGAAAGGTAGGTGTTGATGGCGGTAAGCCGGCTGCGGCTAAGCCTGTAGCAGGCTCTTGCCACTTTCCTGAAGAAGTAGGTGAGCAGGGCTATAAAAGGGAGCAGGATAAAGGCCCTGAGGGCAAGGCGCGGGTTGAGCACCAGCATTATCACCGCAAGGGCAACGATCTTTACCACGTCCCTGATGAACTGCACTATTATGTTTGAAAACAGCTCGCTCAGCGCCTCTGTATCGTTTGTGACACGGGTCACCAGTTTTCCCACAGGGGTGTTGTCGAAGAAGGACAGGGAAAGCTTGTGGATATGCGCAAAGAGCTCTTTTCGGATGTTGAAGACTATCTCCTGGCCGGCGCTCTGGAGGAGCCACCTCTGAGCCATGGCAAAAGCAAGCATGAAGACCAGCACTATGCCGTATTCGATCCCCAGGCGCACCATGCCGCTGTAGGGCTCCATCCTGTTTAATTTGTTTACTATCTCGCCGAAGATTATGGGCACCCTGAGCTCTAAGCCCGTAACCGCAAGGGTTGCGATAAGGGCCACGGCAAGCTGCCTGCTGTAGGGCTTTGCGTAACCGAGCAGGCGTTTGAACGTATTTCGTTTTTCTTTGTTATTCTCTCTCATACCGCCTCTTCGATCATCTTCTCAAGCTGTTGTTTTTCGTAAAGGCGCGCATAGCTGCCGCCAAGGGCTATAAGCTCGTCGTGGGTGCCGTATTCGGCCACCTTTCCGCCTTCAAGTATCATGATATGGTCTGCATTTCGCACCGTCGAGATCCTGTGCGCGATGATGATGTTTGTCTTGCCGTTTCTTACGCGTTTCAGGTTGTCGATTATCTTCTCCTCGGTGTCGGTGTCGACAGCCGAAAGGGAATCGTCAAGGATAAGAAGGGGCGCATCCTTCATCAGCGCTCTCGCTATGGAGGAACGCTGCTTCTGGCCGCCGGACATGGTGACGCCGCGCTCTCCCACAACCGTTGAGTAACCGTTTGTGAAGTCCATGATGTTGTCATGCACCACAGCTGTCTTTGCGGCCTCTTCCACAGCCTCTAAGTCGTTGTTCAGCTCGTCGTTCTTTGCGCAGCGCTCGCTCATCTTCCTGTCGAGGTAGTGGTTAAGCTCATCCTCGGACTTGTTGATGATGGCAAGTGACAGCTTCTCGTCCGGGAACTCTATGTATTTTCTGGTGCCAAAGGCAATGTTGGCCTGCACCGAATCCGAGAACAGGAAGTTGTCCTGCGGAACGAGGGCTACATTGCTCCTAAGAACGTCCAGCGGGATATCCTTTATGTCGTGGCCGTCATATGTGATCTGGCCGGGGTCTGTATCGTAAAGCCGAAGAAGGAGGTTTGCCACAGTAGTCTTTCCGCAGCCCGTCTTTCCCATTATCGCAAGGGTCTCACCCTGCTTTACGGACACGCTCACGCCGTCGAGGACATTGCTCTCGGTCCCGGGATAGCGGAACTTAAGGCCGTTTAAGGCAAAGCTGCCCGAAAGCTCTGTGATCCCGCTGTCTTTGCCGGTGTCGAGGATCTCGGCCTTTGCGTCAAAAATCTCGTTAAGCCTCTTTACGGCGGCCCTTCCCTGGGAGATCATGTTCAGGCTGTCGCCGGCTGCGATCATAGGCCATACAAGCATGGAAACATACTGGTTGAAGGCTACAAACTGGGCAAGGCTTATAGTCTTTTGATAGAACATATATCCGCCGAGGAACACGGTTATCAGTTTGCAGAGGCCGATGAGGAATTCAAGTGTTGGCCAGACGACGGAGTTTGCTTTCGCAACTCTGAGGACAGACGCTTTTTTCTTCCGGTTTGTGGCCTCAAAAGCCTTGTTTTCCGAGTCCTCGCGGACAAAGGATTTTATCACGCGGATGCCGGAAAAGCTCTCCTGCACTCTGTCGCTCATATCGGAGAAGGTGTCGTTTATCACCTTGTACATGGGCTCGACCTTCACTGCGTACCAGATGGCGCCCCCAAGGATGACAAGCATGGGGATGCAGGCTATGACGGTAAGTTTCAGGTTTACGTAGAGGATCATCTTCGTGATGACCATCGCTCCCATGACAACTGCGTCGAAGGCCGTTATGATGGCGGGGCCGATGGCGCTTCTCAGGGAGTTGAGGTCGTTTGTGAAGTAGGCCATCAGGTCGCCGGTCTTGTGTTCGTTGTAGTAGCGGCCGGAAAGGGTTGTGAGATGCTCAAAAAGGTCGTTCCTTATCTCCATCTCTATCTTTCTTGCGCTCCCGAACAGGAAAAAGCGCCAGCCGAAGCGTCCGAGAGCCATTCCTGTGCCCACAGCGAGGATCGACAGGATGTTCCTCAAAACGTCGTCCCTCGTAAAGGTGATGGCGGAAAGGCCGTTCTGGCCTCCAAGCCCCTCTATCAGCTCGCCGGTGAGCTGTGGTATGAACAGCCCGAGGTAGTCCACGCCAAACAGCACGAGCACGCCGCAGATATAGCCGGGCATATGTCTTTTTATATATTTCCAAAGCATATCAAAACTCCAAACCGCAAAACACGGCACAGGGCAAAGCCACATGCGCCGTCAGCGAATTAACATTTTTAACCGTACAGCACTGTATTGTACCACACGCCAGTTTCCAAGTAAAGCAAAAAACCGAGACATTACGTCCCGGTTTCCTGCAGGTATGGATTTTATCAAAATGCGGTGGGAATTAGCCAATTGTTTTGATAACACACTCTCTTACCTTCTTCATATCTTCGGTAGGCTCGAAGCGTGCTATGACCTTGCCTTCGCGGTCGATAAGGAACTTTGTGAAGTTCCACTTGATGTCTGCCTTGTCACCGAACTGCTTGTTGTTTGCAGCGGTGAAGGTGTTAAGGAGCGCATTCTTTACGCCCTTGCCAAAGCCCTCGAAAGGATTCTATGTTGCAAGGTAAACGTAGAGAGGATCTGCGGTCTCGCCGTTAACGTCGATCTTCTTGAACTGAGGGAACTCGGTGCCGAACTTCATTGTGCAGAACTCATGGATCTCGTCATCGGAGCCGGGTGCCTGGTTAGCAAACTGGTTGCAAGGGAAGTCGAGGATCTCGAATCCTTTGTCCTTAAGCTCTTTGTACATAGCTTCAAGGGGCTCATAGTGAGGTGTGAAACCGCAACCTGTAGCGGTGTTTACGATAAGGAGTACCTTGCCCTTGTAATCTGCAAGTGATACTTCGTTACCCTTCCTGTCTGTTACTGTGAAATCATAAACTGTCTTCATGAGATATCCTCCTTCTCTTGTGCCGGCTTTGCCGGTTCTGTTGGTGCCCTTTGGGTGTGGTGTGTGTTATGGTTTTGTTACGCACGCAGATCCAGCAGCTCGTAAAGCAGATCATAAAGCTGCTTTGCTTTGTCCGGCGGGAACTTTATGCAGCCTGCCATCTTAAGCGGAATATCCTTGGCTTCTTCGAACAGGTCCTTTCCTTTTGCGGTAAGAGACACCACAACGATCCTGTCGTCTTTTTCGCTTCTGCGCTTCTCTATAAAGCCCTGCAGCTGCATTTTTTTCAGGAGAGGACTCAAGGTTCCGTTGTCAAGCCTCAGCTTCTCGCAGATCTCGCCGACCGGGATACCGTCTTTTTCCCACAGCACCAGGAACACAAGATACTGTGTGTAGGTGATCCCGAGCGGTTTTAGAAAGGGCGTATATCTTGCGATAACATCCCTTGCCGCCGCATATAGCGGAAAACACAACTGGTTTTCTAGTTTTAAAGCCTCATGACAATCGTAATCCATTTCCTCTTCCCCTTTACGCCCGACGCTTTTGCAGTGTTTTTGTATTTTCGCACTTTCGCAGTAGTTACATCCCTTTCCCGGTGCGATCTGCACTACACATTGCGTCTCTGTTTGATACGATTATATTTTATCAAATATATTTGATTTGTCAATACCTTTTTTAAAATTTTTTTTAAAGCCGGGAAGCCGCACGGATCAAGGGTTTCAGAGAATCAGGGTGGGTTGTGGCGTGAAATTTTTTGTTTGGAATCGCGGCTTGCTGCCCCCCTTGCCCCGGGTCGGCCTCACCCACAGTGACATATGTTTCCCCTCAGCCCACTGCCCTGCGGCGCTCGGCTTCCTGGTGTGCATATTTAGACCGGGGGACTGACCTGTGACCCATGGGACGGTTCTGTGGTTGTGCTGTCAAGTAAATGTTGGCTAACCACCCTTGTATGTATCATACAGCGTGTTTCGTTGTCTTCTACGGTCGTGCTCACCCTCCCTCGATTTCTATTGACCTTGGGCATTTAAATGTCAATAGTACCTTAAACCGGGCTTTCTTGCCGTTAGGGGTACACTTTAGCTTTCGCTTTCACTTTCTTAAAGAAGCTTTTGTACCTTAAACCGTTGTTTTTTACTGCTAGGGGTACACTTTAGCTTCCGTTTTTGCTTTCCTGAAGAAACTCTTGTACCTTAAACCAAGCTTTCTTGCCGTTAGGGGTACACTTTAGCTTTCGCTTTAGCTTTCTCAAAGAAATTTTTGTACCTTAAACAGCAATTTCTTATCGTTTAAGGTACACTTCCATCCTAAACAGACGGGATACAGATCCTT
>JAGDCQ010000069.1 GCA_017958465.1 Lachnospiraceae bacterium | reverse complement strand
TCGTACGTAACCTTGTGACACACGTTAAAATGTCCGGCGATTACAGCAAGGGACTTGCGGCAAATGGTCATATCGAAGGCGTTACCGCTACGGACTACGCACAGCTTGCTGACTACTCAAACATCAAGGTGCCTTACGAAGACGTAAAATACAGTGATGAGGACCTTCAGAAAGCTATTGACAACATCCTTGCAGGAAAAGCAGAGCAGAAGACCGATACTGAAAAAGCCGTTGAAAAAGGCGATGTTATCGTAGTGGAATATAAGTCATACTTCGAAGACGGGACTGAGGTTGAAAAGGGTTCCACAGGTGAATCGGGAAGCACCATAACGGTAGGTTCTTCATCTCTTGCGACATACAAATTCGATGATGCCCTTATCGGCAAGAAGATCCAGGACGAACCTTTCGAAGTTGAGGTTGAGTTCCCTGAGAATTACACAGGCAATACAGATGTAGCCGGTAAGAAGATCAAGTACGTTGTTTCTGTAAAGAGCATCAAGATCACTCCTGAGTTTACCGACGATTTCGTTAAGGAAAACTTCAAGGAGCAGGCTGAGACAGCAGAGGGCTACAAGACTTACCTCCGCGACAAGGCGGAGCGTGAGAATCTTGAAGCTAAGGTTTCCGAGTATATCACAAAGAACTCTACGGTTTCAAAGTATCCCACACAGTATTTTAAGCAGGTAAAGGCACTGATTAAATATGCCAAATATCAGGATTATCTGTACACGAATCAGTTGTATACCTCGTATTTCGGATATGCACCGTTTGCATCCTTTGATGCATACCTTGATATGACTGAGGCTAAGTACGACAGGACAGAGCTTGTAAAAACAGCAAAAGAACAGCTCTCTGATATGCTTGTTTATCAGGCTATAGCGGAGAAGGAAAACATTACGGCGTCGATCGAAGACTATAAGGCTTATTCGATCGAGCAGGGGGACACAGAGGAAACCTTCGAAAAAGCACGTGAGGTTTACGGCGATCCTGCACTGGTACAGCAGTATCTTGTAATAAAGATCAATAAATTCCTTGCTGATAAAGCAACGGTTGTAAAAGAGTGATCAATGGGGCAGGGGTAACATCCTGCCCTGTTTTAAGTTAGGAGTATAGGCTAAAGATGAAATTATCAAAGTATGTTAAACAAAACCTGATCTTCTTTATCCTGGCACCCATATTTATGCTTACGGAAGTTGTGGGCGAAGTGTTTCTGCCCAAGCTTACGACCATAATGCTGAATAACGGCCTGGATACGGAACAGTGGGGCCCGTTTGTATTCGCCGGAAAAGAATACAGCGGAATGGAGCTTGTGCTGATGGTTGGCGGTGCCATGGTCTGCCTTGCGCTGATCATGATGATCGGCGGCGTGAGCGGCAGCTATTTCGCAACACGCGCCGGCACGGGCTTTGCCGCGGACTTAAGGCATGATGCCTTCTACAAGATCCAGGAGTATTCATTCAAGAATATAGACAGCTTCAGCGCAGGCTCGCTTGTTACCCGTCTTACAAACGACGTGACCGTGCTCCAGAATATCATAAGAATGTCGCTGATAATGCTCCTTCGCGCGCCCGGAATGATGATCGGCGCCATGATCATGGCACGTACCATCAATACGTCGCTCTCGCTTGTTATCTTCATCGTTATGCCTGTGATGATAGTTGTCATTGTGTTTATGATGAGGGCTGCCTTCCCGCGTTTCAACGTGATGCAGGCAAAGATCGACAAGCTTAATTCCGCGATCCGCGAAAACCTTACAAACGTGCGCGTTGTAAAGTCCCTTGTACGTGAGGACTACGAGGTCAAGAAGTTTGATGAAGCGAACTCAGACCTCATGAATAATTCACTTCGTGCCTTCAACCTGATGGTATTTGTAAGCCCGCTCATGTCGCTGTTCATGAACGGAACCACTATGGCAGTCGTATTTGTTGCCGGAAAGCAGATACTTGTCGGACAGATGCCTGCCGGCGACCTTACGGCGTTCATCACCTACATCATGCAGATATTGTTCGCGCTGATGATGACGTCTATCATCATCCTCAACAGCTCCCGTGCGATCGCATCCGCAAAGCGTTTGAGCGAGGTGCTCAATGCGAAGATCGATCTTAAGGATACTCCGGATTGCAAGCCCGAGCTTAAGGTAGAGCTTGGTGATATCGAGTTTAAGGATGTCGATTTTTCGTACTACGGAACTGCAGAGCGAGAGGTACTGCATGACATTTCGCTTAAGATAGAACATGGCGAAACGGTAGGTATCATAGGCTCGACAGGCTCGGGAAAAACAAGCCTTGTGCAGCTCCTTCCCCGTCTTTATGACGCTACTAAGGGAGAAGTTCTTGTTGACGGCAAAGATGTAAAAGAATACACTCTCGAGAATTTAAGAAACAGCGTTGCGGTGGTACTTCAAAAGAACGTGCTTTTCTCCGGTACTATCGAAGAAAACCTGCGCTGGGGCAATAAGGATGTGAGCTTCGAAGAGCTTAAGGCTGCCGCTGAGGATGCGCAGGCCGCGGGCTTTATCGAAAGCTTCCCGGAAGGCTACAACACGATGCTCGGCCAGGGCGGTGTTAACGTTTCCGGCGGTCAAAAGCAGCGTCTGTGTATCGCAAGAGCTTTGTTAAAGAATCCGAAGATACTCATCCTTGATGACAGCACAAGTGCGGTAGATACAGCAACGGAAGCAAAGATTAACAAGGCGCTTAGAGAGCGCTTCAAAAATACGACAAAGATCGTCATCGCGCAGAGGATCTCATCCGTTATCAATGCGGACAAGATCGTTGTGCTTGACGAAGGCAGGATCGTGGGCCTCGGAACGCACGACGAACTGATCGAAAGCTGTGAAGAGTACAAGGAGATCTACTACTCACAGAGAGATAAGGAGGAGAAAAAGGCATGAGTAACGAGAAAACTCCACTTATCGATGAAAAGCAGAACAGACTTGCAGAACTGAAGAAGAAATACTTCAAACTGGATGAAAACGCCATGAGAAGAGGCCCCGGCGGTCCGGGCGGCCCAGGGAACAGAGCCATGCAGGCCAAGGGTGGAAAGCCCGGCGCTTCGATGGCTACGATCAGGAGGCTTTTAAGCTATCTTGCGGCAGATAAGGCCCTGCTTATAGTTGCGAGCCTTATGGTGCTTGTAGCCACCATAGCAAACCTTATTGCAGGTTATATTCTCAGACCTATCGTAAACGACCTGGATGTAAGCTTCCACCTTTGGCTTGACGCGGAAGAATCCGCAAAAGATGCCATCTTTTCGGACAGTATGGCGAAGCTTATCTCCCAGCTCGTGCTTATGGGCATTATCTACATAGTCGCCATTGTTGCTTCTTTTGTGCAGCAAAAGCTGATGATAAGCGTATCCCAGCGTACGCTTAAAAAACTTCGTGAGGAGCTGTTCGTAAAGCTTCAGAAGCTTCCTGTGAGGTATTATGATACAAACAGCCACGGCGAATTGATGTCCCGTTTTACAAACGACGTCGACACGGTCGGTGAAATGGTGACGAACACCGTATTAAGCTTTATTTCGGGCGTTATAACGATCGTGGGAACCCTGTTCCTCATGTTCTACACAAGCTGGGTATTGGCGCTTATCATGCTTGTCATGATGCCTATGATGGTTATGATAGTTTCCGCCATTTCGAAGCGCAGCCGCAAATTCTTCTCGGCGCAGCAGGCTTCTGTGGGCGCGATGAACGGCTACATCGAGGAAATGGTGAGCGGCCAGAAGGTCGTTAAGGTATTCTGCCACGAAGAGACCGTTAAGAACGACTTTGACATGCTGAACGAAGATCTGAGGAGAAACCAGGTCAAAGCACAGTTCTCCGGCGGTATCATGGGCCCTGTCATGGGTAATCTCGGACAGGTCATCTACGCCGTTACGATCACGGTCGGCTGTATCCTCGGATTAAGGGCGGGGTTTGACCTTGGCGGTATCACCGTATTTGCCGGATATTCGAGAAGTTTCAACCGTCCCATCAACGAGCTTGCGATGCAGGTAACGACGATATTCTCGGCACTTGCCGGTGCAGAGCGTGTGTTCAAGGTTATCGACGAAGCTCCGGAAACTCCGGACGCAGAGGGTGCGATCGAGCTTACAGAGGTTAAGGATAAAGTTATATTTGAAAATGTTTCGTTCGGATATGTTCCGGAAAAGACAGTCCTCCACGATATCAGCCTGTATGCAAAGCCCGGTCAGAAGGTGGCCTTTGTAGGGTCGACAGGTGCCGGAAAGACGACTATCACCAACCTTTTGAACCGCTTCTACGATATTGAAGAGGGCAGGATAACGATAGACGGCAGGAATATCAAGGAATACACAAGGGATTCCCTCAGAAAGAATATCGCGATGGTTCTTCAGGATACGCACCTGTTTACCGGCACCGTGCGCGAAAACATCCGTTACGGCAGGCTTGACGCCACGGATGAAGAGGTCGAGGCAGCGGCAAAGACCGCGAGTGCCCATTCCTTCATCATGCGACTTGAAAAAGGTTACGATACCATGCTTGAGGGCGACGGCGCGAACCTTTCGCAGGGCCAGAGGCAGCTGCTCAATATTGCGAGAGCCGCTATCTCCAAGGCTCCGATCCTTGTCCTTGACGAGGCTACTTCCTCCGTCGATACAAGGACCGAGCGCCATATCGAACACGGTATGGACAGACTGATGAACGGAAGAACTACTTTTGTAATTGCACATAGACTCTCGACAGTTAGAAATTCTAATGTTATAATAGTATTGGAACATGGTAACATCATCGAAAGGGGAACCCACGAAGAGCTCCTTGCGATG
>JAGDCQ010000068.1 GCA_017958465.1 Lachnospiraceae bacterium | reverse complement strand
TGGATCCGGTGCTTTTTGGCGGCGGACAGGAGAAGGGTGTAAGGCCCGGTACCCTGAACGTCCCCGGGATAGTTGGCTTTGGCGTTGCAGCTTCTGAAGCGGCTTTAAGGCTTCGTAGCGGTGGAGAGGAGCAGCTTTCAAAGCTCAGGGATTACCTTCTTGATAAGATAGAGGAAGCCCTCCCTGAAGCTGTCTTAAACGGCAAGAGGACCGGAAGGCTGCCCGGGAACATAAACATTTCCCTGCCCGGCGCGGATTCTTCCTCTCTTGTGATCATGCTGGATGCCGCCGGGATATGTGTTTCCGGAGGCTCTGCCTGCAGCAATATCTCGGGAAAAGGCTCACACGTCCTTCGTGCCATGGGGCTGGATGAGAAACGTGTAAACGGCGCCTTGAGGATAACTCTTTCCCACCTGAACACAAAAGAAGAGGCCGACCGGTTCCTTGCGGCTCTTGCACGGATCGCGGAAGGGCTTAGGAAAAACCGCATCATCTGACCTGCGAAACTGCGGGATGAATTGATTGTTTATGGAGAATCACAATGGCTTTTGATGGAATAACAGTGGCCGCTCTTGTAAAAGAGCTTAAAGAAAAGCTTGTGGGCGGAAGGATTACAAAGATCGTTCAGCCCGAAAAGGAAGAGCTGCTCATAACTATAAAAAACTACGACCAGTACAGGCTGTTTTTGTCGGTGGGAGCGGGGCTTCCGCTCGTTTACCTTACCGAAGAGAACAAGACAGCCCCCCTTACGGCGCCGAACTTTTGCATGCTCCTCAGAAAATACATAGGGAGCGCAAGGGTGGTGGATGTGGAACAGCCGGGGCTTGAGCGCGTGATCCGCATAAAGCTGGAGCACCTGAACGAGCTTGGGGACCTGTGCACTAAATTTCTTGTGATGGAGATCATGGGAAAACACAGTAATATCATACTTTGCGACTATAATAATACTGTCCTTGATGCGATCAGGCGTGTGTCCGGGCTTATTAGCTCTGTCCGTGAGGTTTTGCCGGGAAGGGAATACTTTATCCCGAGCCAGGAAAACAGAAAGGATCCGCTTACGGCTGACAGGGAGAGCTTTGCAAAAACTGTTGCGGGGGTGCCGGAGCCCCTTGGCAGGGCGATCTGCGCTTCTTACACCGGCATCAGTCCTTTTATCGCCTCCTGCATTGCTGACGCAGCGGGTGCTGATGCCGACAGGCCTGCTTCTGCGCTCGACAGGGATATGCTCCTTCACGTCGGAAGAGTGTTTGAAGATACGATGGATGATGTGAAAAACGGCAACTTTTCCCCTTGTATCCTGGAGGAAAACGGCGTTCCGAAGGAGTTTGCCGTGGTCCTGCCCGGGAAAGAGGGCAGCCGCCGGTTTGAATCTGTTTCTGCCATGCTCTTTGAGTATTACTCAAAGAAAAATGCTGCAGCAAATATAAAGGCGCGTTCGGCAGAGCTCAGAAAGACTGTTGCCACCCACAGGGAGCGTGTTGCAAGGAAGCTGGAGCTCCAGGAAAAACAGCTTAATGACGCGAACAAAGCGGAAATCTATAAGGTCTACGGGGATCTCCTCTCGGCCTTTGGATATGGGGTGGAGCCCGGCAGCGCTTCGGTGGAGCTCGAAAACTTTTATGATGACAACAAAAAGATCACGATCCCGCTTGAACCCACGGTTTCTGCCATTGACAACGCAAAGCGTTACTACGACAGGTTTGCGAGACAGCGCAGGGCCAAGAAGATGCTGGACACTCTGATCCCGGAATCAAAGGAGGAGCTTGCTTACCTGGATTCCGTAAAGCATGCGCTGGACGTTGCGACCGATATGGGGGATCTTACACAGATCCGTGAAGAGCTTACGGAAAGCGGGTACCTCAGGAAAAAGGCTGTGACAAAGAAACAGCAGAGGGCAGGCGGCAAGGCCGGTTCCGAGCCTTTGCATTTTGTTTCGAGTGACGGTTTTGATATTTATGTCGGGAAGAACAATATCCAGAATGAGGAGCTTACTTTTAAGCTTGCTGAGGGAAACGACTGGTGGTTCCACGCAAAAGGCGTGCCCGGGTCCCACGTGGTCTTAAAGACCGGGGGCAGGGAGGTGCCTGACAGAGCCTTTGAGGAAGCGGCTGCGCTGGCTGCAAAGTTTTCTTCCGCAGGAAACGAGGAAAAAGTCAGCGTGGATTATCTTTTACGCAAAAATGTTAAGAAGCCGGGAGG
>JAGDCQ010000067.1 GCA_017958465.1 Lachnospiraceae bacterium | reverse complement strand
TTTCTCTAAGGCCCGCTGTATCGGTTATGTTCAAAGAAATCCCGCCCAGAGTGATCGGAATCTCAAGAAGATCCCTTGTTGTTCCGGCTATATCCGTTACTATCGCACGTTCTTCGCCTGCAAGATTATTCAAAAGAGTGGATTTTCCTACGTTCGGACGCCCAAGGATGACCGTATCTATGCCTTCTTTGATGATCCTGCCGCTGTTAAAGGACTTTATCAGCTTTGAAAGCTCCGTGGAAACGGTTTTTAGGTGCTCATCAAGCGTTTCCCTGTATTCATCGACCGAAATGTGCTCCGGATCGTCAAGCGCCGCTTCGATGTAGGCCACATCATCCAGTAAAACATCGCGAAGTCGCTCTATTTCCTGCTTGATCGAGCCTCTTAACTGCTTTACGGACTGTTTTAACGCTGCGCTTCCCGATGCACTTATTACATCCATTACGGCTTCCGCCTGGGAAAGATCGATCCTGCCGTTCAGGAAAGCTCTTTTTGTAAACTCACCGGGCTCGGCATGTCTGATACCTGTTGAAAGCACTGTTTTCAGCACTTGTGAGGTGATAAGCGTTCCGCCGTGGCAGTCTATCTCAACAACGTCTTCCCTTGTATAAGTCTTTGGAGCGTGGAAAACCAGCACAAGAACCTCATCCACGACATCTTCACCGTTGACTATATATCCATAGTGCACAGTATGGCTGTCAGCCTCGGTAAGATCCTGTTTTCCCCTGAAAACCTTTTGTACAAGGGGGATTGCGTCCGGTCCGCTGACTCTTATTATATTTATGCCGGAATTAGTGTATCCGGATGCTATAGCTGCGATGGTATCAAAAAAAATATCCATTTGCTGACTCCTGTGAAACGCTTGAAAGCTTATCCGTCCCTAAAAAGAAACAGAAACAACCAGGGCCCTGCCGTGATTGTTTCTGTAAATGTCTTTATTCGCCGGCGTTTTCGGCTGCAGCCCTTGCGGCAGCTTTTTCTTCAAGATATGCTGCGTAATCCTTTTTGTAATCGTTACTGTAATCCTTGCTGTTTCCGCCGTACTTCTTGTGGAATTCCTTGGTAGACATCTTCCTTGTCTGGTTCTGTCTGCCACCGTAGGAATTTCCGCCTCTCTGACCGTAACCGCCCCTGCGGCCGTAATTGTTATTGAAGGTCACGCCCTTCTTAAGTGAAACAATTACTTTCCTGTTGGGCTCATCGCCTTCGCTGTGGGTCTCAACATATTTGTCATTCTGAAGTGCGGAATGGATGATCCTGCGTTCGTAAGGATTCATGGGCTCTAAAGCCACAGGTTTATGGGATTTCTTTACCCTTCCCGCAATATTCTTTGCAAGGTTTTCAAGGGTTTCCTTACGGCGCTCACGGTAGTTTTCAGTATCTACCTTGACTTTTAAGTATTCCTCGCTGTCCTTGTTGATCACAAGACTTACAAGATACTGAAGGGAATCCAGTGTCTGCCCGCGTTTTCCGATAAGCATTCCTGTATCTGTTCCGTTAAGGTTGACAAGCACTGTTTCTTTTGCATCATCAAGCCTTACCTCAACCTCAGACTCTACGCCCATGGCTTCGAGAACGTCGGTAACAAACTTTGTAGCCTTCTGCTCTATGGTCTCGGGTGCCTTTGCGCGGATTTTTGCTTCTTTCTTGAAAAGACCGAGCACTCCGGCATTTTCTTTTTCAAGAACTTCATATTCCAGTTTATCGCTTGTAACGTTGAAGTGAATAAGCGCCTGTGTTACAGCTTCGTCAACGGTATCGGCGGTGAATTCTTTCCATTCTTCCATATGCGTTTTCTCCTTATTTATTCCTGTTCTTCATGATGTTCGCGATATCGGAGATACTCTTTCCCGAACCGCTTCCGGAAGATGCGCCATTGCCGGCATTATCTGAGGTGTCCGAGGCTTCGCTTGCTTCGGATTTGATCCTGCTGTAGTCGGAAAGAGACTTGGTCGATGTTCTTGCAAGGTAGGAGACTGTTCCGTCACCCTGAGTCTTGACACCGTATTTTTCAAGCCTTTTCTCGCTCTTTTCAACAGATTTCTGAATGATCTCTTCTACAGGCTTTCTATCGATATAAAGATTGATTAAAAGCTGCTGGACTATCTGTACAACAGTACCCATGATCCAGTAAAGGCCTACGCCGACAGGAAGGCTTAAGCAGATGAAACCTGATACGAAGGGCATTACATAGATCATGCTCTTCATGCTCTGTGCCATAGGATTGTCTTCCTGCTTTTTCTTTGAATCATTGTTCTGCTTAGCAGTTGTGATCAAAGACTGGATGATCTGTGTACCGGCTGCAAGGATGGGGATAAACACACCGGGCATAAGCTTCGATGAAGGTGTATCAAGAATGCTCATCCCTCCGAGGAACTTGTTGATATTAAGGATATCTGCGATGCTTGCTGCGCTCTGGGGGCTGAACACTGTCTTTAACCCGTCACTGAGTGCGAAGGTGTTCCAGTAGATACTTCCGGAAAGATCCGTAAGCGTTACTGTTTCCCCAAGATTTGAGATACCAAGCATAGTCCCAAGGTTGTTGATATCCATATTTCCTATCTGGGTCATGTAGTCACTGCCGAGAGTTTCTTTAAGATAAGAAACCCATGTTTCAGCAGTCTGGCCTGTTGCAGCCAGGAGTGCGTTCCAGGAGTCGGACGTGATAAGAGATCCGTCTGCGAACGCTTGCCAGTTTACAGAGTTGAAATATGAAAATACATCAATGCAGGCTCTCTTGAAATCGTCGGATCCGAATGTATATTTACCGATGTTGGAAACAAGGCCTCTTGCGGATCCTGTAACTCCGAAATTGTTTACGAAGTTGCTGATGATGTTCATCGCAGTTACCTGATCGCCGGAACCTGAGTTCTGGAAGAGGTTTACGATGTTATCGTACAATGAGTAAACATCA